>NZ_JBHZCN010000008.1:87109-133417 GCF_042755465.1 Kitasatospora sp. NPDC059160
TCCCCGCCCCCCGCGCCCCTTTTCCCCCCCCCCCCCCCGCGGCTACCGCGCCCCGCGCGGGCCCCCCCGGGTTTTGGGGGGGGGGCGCCGGTACCCCCCCCCCCCCCCGCCCCTCGGCGTATGTTGGCCCCATGCCCGCCAAGTCCCGTACGTACCAACCGCAGAAGGTCCGCGCCGCGCTGGCCGCCCAGACCGGGGCGCTGCGCGCCGCCGTGGCGGGCCTCGGCGACGAACAGCTGGACCTGCCGACCAGGTTGGGGGACTGGCGGGTGCGGGAGCTGCTCGCCCATCTGGCCGTCCAACTCGACTTCGTCCCCGCGCACCTGGACGATCCGCTCCAGGGGCGCCCGCCGCTCGACCCGCCGGGCTGGGTGGCGGCGGTCGGCACGGTGGCGCCGCTGCTGGACGAGCAGGCCCGGGACCGGGCCGCGGCGGACTTCGGCGGGGACGCGGCCGCCGTCGCGGCGGCCTTCGGGCGGGCCGCCGACGCGCTGACCGGTCTGCTGGCGAAGCCCGAAGCCGCCGACCCGGTACGGCGGTTCGAGATCCGGCTCGGCTCGATGACGCTCGCCGACATGCTGGTCACCAGGCTGGTGGAGACCGTCGTGCACGCCGACGACCTGGCCGACGCCCTCGGCGCCGCCGCGTTCCCGCACGAGCGCCAGGCCCTCGCCGCCGTCACCCGGCTGCTCGCCGACGCGCTGGCCGTCCGGGCCCCTGGCGGCGCGGTCGAGCTGCGGATCCCGCCGTACGCCGTCGTCCAGGCCGTCGAGGGCCCCCGGCACACCCGGGGCACCCCGCCGAACGTGGTCGAGACCGACCCGCTGACCTGGATCCGGCTGGCCACCGGCCGGCTGCCCTGGGCGGCGGCGGTGGCCGACCACCGGGTGTCCGCCTCGGGGGAGCGCAGCGACCTGGGGGCGTACCTGCCGGTGCTGGGGTAGCGGCCCGAACCGGACGCGGCCCTAGTGCAGCTGGTCGACCAGGGCTGCGGCGGCCTTGCGCAGGGGTTCGCCGGTGAGGGCCTGGTCCGGCTCGCCGGTGCCGGGGTTCTGGGACAGCATCAGCACGATGTCGCCCTCGCCCTGGTGCGCGATCCGGGCGAGGGCCGCGGTGCCCTTGCTGCCGAGGATCCGGGTCTGGCCGGGGCCCGGCTGCTCGGTGGCGACCTGCTGGAGCTCGGCGACGGACAGCTCCGCGGCGCGCCGGATGCCCGGCAGGAGCATGTTGACGGCCACCCCGGACTGCGGGACGGCGAACAGTTCGAGGTCCAGCCGCGCCGTGCCGACCTGGTAGGCGCAGCTGACGTCGGCGTTCGGCGGAGTGGCCGGGATCGACGGCATGGTCGGCGGGTGGCTCGCGCCGGACGGCCACGGCTGCGGCGGCAGGCCGTCGCCGACGCTGCCCTGCACGGCGTGCCCGTCGTACTCGTGGTCCGGGGTGACGGCGCCGGGGATCCCGGCCGCCTGCAGCGCCTTGCCGAGGTCGAGGCCGAACGGGCAGGTGTCCTGCTTGTCCTGCTGGAGCTTCTCGGCGGTCGAGCGGACGGAGCCGTAGGACAGTGCGCCGGGCCCGGGGACGCCCCCGGTCGAGGACGAGCAGGCGGCGGCGCCGAGGGCGATCCCGGCGGCGGCGAACACGGCGGTGAGCTTTCGGCGGTGGGCAGCGGTCATGGTCGCAGGGTAGGCGCCGGGGGTCCCGGCCAACTGCCGATCAGGTCTCAACTCCGTTCCGAAGCGCGGCGCCGGACGCTCCTCAGGGCACGGCCGGGCCGCTCAGGTAGGTGCCCTCGGCGGAGTACGGCCAGGCGTTCGGCGTGCAGCCCTTGAGGCCGTAGATCTGCTGCATCATCGCGGGTGCGGGCTTGCCCGGGCCGGGGCAGGTCTCGTGGCCGTGGCCGATCCGGTGGCCGACCTCGTGATTGATGATCAGGGCCCGGTACTCGTCCAGCGGCCCGTCGAACTGGGGTGAACCGGTGTTCCAGCGCTTGGAGTTGACGAGCACCTGGTTGCCGACGTTGCAGTTCACCTCGCCGTGGGTGTCCAGGCCGGAGGCGCCGCAGATCTTGTCGACGGTGGCCGGGGAGGCGATCTTCACGGTGAAGTCGTAGGAGCCGCCGGCGACCAGCTGGAAGGCGTTCTTGCGGTCGTTGGTCCAGCCGCGGCGGTCGCCCAGGAAGCCGTGGATCTGCGCGGCGGCGGAGGCGGCGTCGATGCCGATGCCGTCCTCGACCTCCACCCGGTAGCGGCGCACGGTGCCGCGCCCGACCGCCTTGGCGTTGGCGGGGGCGGTGCTGAACGTGCCCGAGCCCTTGGTGGGGCCGGGGTCCGGGGCGGTGGGCGTCGGCGTGGGCGTGGGCGTCGGGGTGTTCACCGGGGTCGGGGTGGGGGCCGCCGACGGGGTGCCGGGTGCCTGTTCGGCGGGCGGGGCGAGCCGGGCCTGGGCGGAGGCGGCGGGGGCCGGGGCGTCCGGGGAGCGCTCCAGGGCGAAGGCCGCGGCGCCCAGCAGCAGCACGGAGGCCACCAATGCCGTGAGCATGCCAGGTCCGATCCGGCGGGATGCCCGGCGACGGCGTCTGCTGCGAGCGTTCTTGGACTGAGTGGCTCGCCGGCGGGCGGATCTGGCTGCGGGCACGCGCCACACCCTGACATGGCGAACGGGTGAATGTCCATATACCCGGTATGCAACCTTCGGGGCCCGTCGTGCGTTGGGCGGCGCTCGTCGGGCCGGCGGGCGGCCGATCACCGGGGGGCGGTTGACCCCAGGGCCCCGAATGGCAGACTGCACCCATGGCGATCCACAGGAATCTTCTCGACGGCCCCGAACCGACCCTGCTGCCCGAGGACGAGCAGCCCTACCGGATGCTGGCGGAGGAGTCCGCCTCACCGACCCAGGTGGCCGCGGAGTTCCCGACCTTCTGCCTCGCCTGGGCCATGCTCGCCGACGACGCCTACGCCGCCGGCCGGTACGTCGAGTCGTACGCCTACGCCCGCACCGGCTACCACCGGGGCCTCGACGCGCTGCGCCGCAACGGCTGGAAGGGCCACGGCCCGGTGCCGTGGGAGCACCGCGGCAACCGCGGCTTCCTGCGCTGCCTGGCGGCGCTCGCCCGGGCGGCCGGCGCGATCAAGGAGACCGAGGAGGAGGCCCGCTGCTGGCAGTTCCTCAAGGACAGCAGCGCGGAGGCGTACGCGGAGCTCAAGCAGTCGACCGAGCTGTAGGCACCCCGACGGTGTGACCGTGCCCCCGGTGGACGATCCACCGGGGGCACTCAGCACTCCGGGCGCCGGTCGTGCCGGCCGCCGGTTACTTCAGGCGCTTGCCGGCCGAGCGCAGCTGCTCGGCGGCCTCGCGCACGCGGGCGGCCATGCCGGCCTCGGCCAGCTTGCCCCAGGTGCGGGGGTCGTAGGTGTTCTTCTTGCCGACCTCGCCGTCGACCTTCAGCACGCCGTCGTAGTTGGCGAACATGTGGCCGGCCACCGGGCGGGTGAAGGCGTACTGGGTGTCGGTGTCCAGGTTCATCTTCACGACGCCGTTCTCCAGCGCGGTGGCGATCTCCTCGGTGGTCGAGCCCGAGCCGCCGTGGAAGACGAAGTCGAACGGGTCGGTCCGGCCGTACTGCTTGCCGATCGCGTCCTGCAGCTCGCGCAGCAGCTCCGGCTTGAGCACGACGTTGCCCGGCTTGTACACGCCGTGCACGTTGCCGAAGGAGGCGGCCAGCAGGTAGCGGCCCTTCTCGCCCAGGCCCAGCGCCTCGGCGGTGCGCACCGCGTCGTTGACGGTGGTGTACAGCTCGTCGTTGATCTCGTGGGTGACGCCGTCCTCCTCGCCGCCGGTCGGGGTGATCTCGACCTCAAGGATGATCTTGGCGGCGGCGGCCTGGGCCAGCAGCTCCTGGGCGATCTCCAGGTTGTCGGCGAGGGTCTCGGCCGAGCCGTCCCACATGTGCGACTGGAACAGCGGGTTCTGGCCCTTGGCCACGCGCTCGGCGGAGACCGCCAGCAGCGGGCGGACGTAGCCGTCCAGCTTGTCCTTCGGGCAGTGGTCGGTGTGCAGCGCGACGGTGATGTCGTACTTGGCGGCGACGATGTGGGCGAACTCGGCGAGCGCGACCGCGCCGGTGACCATGTCCTTGCTGTGCTGGCCGCCCAGGAACTCCGCGCCACCGGTCGAGATCTGGATGATGCCGTCGCTCTCGGCCTCGGCGAAACCGCGCAGCGCGGCGTGCAGGGTCTGCGACGAAGTGACGTTGATGGCCGGGTAGGCGAACTTGCCCGCCTTGGCCCGGTCCAGCATCTCGTTGTAGACCTCGGGAGTTGCGATGGGCATGCGATCCGCTCCTGTCGGGTTGCGGCGTACGGACGGTGCTGTCCGACGCTGTGTACGCCTTCGTGACGACTCCGTGCCGGCCCGCCGACGCGCGGCGCTGCGGTGTGGCTCTCCGGCACCAAGGTTCGAGGCGACCTCCGCGGTACGGCCATGAGGGTGGTGGGCCGCTGCGGACCGGACGCCGGTGTCATCTTCCCAGACTCGTGCCCGCAGGTCAGCAGGAGCCCGTCTGTCGGGACGGCGTACCGGACGGCGCGGCCGGAACTCGTCGGCGGTTCCGCGCCCACCGGCCCGGTCCGCGCTCCCGGTCGGCGCTCCCGGTGCACGCTCCCGGTCCGCGGCCTCGGCCGGACGTCACCGGAAAGGTACGCCCGCTATCCTGCGCCCGTGGACTACAACCAGCTGGCCGTCAACGTGCTCGACGCCAAATCCCTGATCTCGTCCCTCGGCGCCATCGGGCTGATCGCGATCATCTTCGCGGAGACCGGCCTGCTGGTCGGCTTCTTCTTCCCGGGTGACTCGCTGCTGATCCTGGCGGGCGTGGCCGCCTCGAACGCGGCCTCCTCGGTGCTCGGCGACGGTGCGAAGCTGCCGATCGCCGTGCTGCTCGTGGGCTGCCCGATCGCGGCGATCGCCGGTGCCCAGCTGGGGCACCTGATCGGTGTCAAGGTCGGACCGAGGATGTTCGACAAGCCCGATTCGAAGATCTTCCGCCGCGAGTACGTGGTGAAGGCGGAGGAGTACTTCAACAAGTTCGGCTCGGGCAAGGCCGTGGTGCTGGCCCGCTTCATGCCGATCATCCGGACCTTCCTGAACCCGGTGGCCGGCACCCTGGAGATGCCCGCGAAGACCTTCTTCGTGTGGAACGTCGTCGGCGGCGTGCTCTGGACCGAGTCCATGCTGCTGATCGGCTACTTCTTCGGCGACGCGCTCGCCCCGGTGATCGACAAGTACCTGATCCCGGCCGTGCTGCTGATCGTGCTGCTGTCGGTCTCGCCGATCCTGGTCGAGGTCGTGCGGGAGCGCCGCAAGAAGAAGGCCGGCATCGTCGAGGCCCCGGCCGGCGACGCGGTGCAGAGCGGCAGCGGGCGGCACCGCCGCGGCTGAGGCGGTGCGGCGTACGGCTGCACGGCGCGTACGGCTGCACGGCTTCACGGTGCAGTGACGGAGGGCCGGGCCCCGTTCCACGTGGTTTCACGTGAAACAGGGCCCGGCCCTCGGTGTTGCCAGGGGTGCCCGTACGGGTCAGAGACCCAGGTCGTCCAGGTCGTACGCGGTCACGTACTCCAGGCCCTGCTCCGCGATCGCGGCCGCGCCACCGCGCTCGACGATCACCGCGACGCCGACCACCTCGGCGCCCGCCTCGCGCAGCGCCTCGACGGCGGTCAGCACCGAGCCACCGGTGGTGGAGGTGTCCTCGACCGCCAGCACCCGGCGGCCCTTCACCTCGGGGCCCTCGATCCGGCGCTGCAGGCCGTGCGCCTTGCCCGCCTTGCGGACCACGAAGGCGTCCAGCTTCTGCCCGCGCGCGGCGGCGGCGTGCAGCATCGAGGCCGCCACCGGGTCGGCGCCCAGGGTCAGGCCGCCGACGGCGTCGTACTCCAGGTGGGAGGTCGCGTCCAGCATCACCCGGCCGACCAGCGGGGCGGCCTCGCCGTCCAGCGTGATCCGGCGCAGGTCGACGTAGTAGTCGGCCTCCTTGCCGGAGGAAAGGGTGACCTTGCCGTGCACGACGGCCTTGTCCTTGATCTGTGCCAGCAGGGCGTCGCGGTCGTTGCTCATGAGCGTTCAGTCTAGGCCCTGACGGCCTGCGGGGCGCTCGCGGCTAGCGCCGGCGCAGCGCCCTGACCAGCACCACGGCGCCGCCCAGCAGGGCCACCGAGCCGCCGATCACCCACGGCACCGCACTGCGGCCGCCCGCGCCCGGCACCACGATGCCACCGGCCTCGCCGCCCCAGCGGGACGCCGCCCGGGCCCGCGCGCTGCGGGCCGGCAGCGCCGGGGCGTACCGGCCGCGCGGCGGGGCGTGGTCCACCTCCTCGGCCGAACGGCCGACGATGCTGCGGCGGACCGGGCCGGAGAGCTCCGGCTCGTCCTCGTAGGCGAAGAGCGGCTCGACCGGGAGCTCCTCGGCGACCCCGTCCTGCGGACCGCCGGTGCCGGCCTCGGCGGCGTCGCCGTCGCCGCGCTCGTCGATGTCGTCCTCGCCGTCGTTGTCGTCGTCGGCGGCGGAGCCGGTGGGGAGGCCGAAACGCTCGGCATCGGCGTCGGAGAAGGCGATCAGGTCGGAGAGGTCGTCGTCCAGGTCGTCGCCGGGCTGGTCCTGGCGGTCCTCGATGAACACCACCTCGGCGTCCGTCCCGGTGTCCGTCCCGTCGTCCGTCCCGGCGTCGGCCTCGTCCGAGGGCTCCGACCCGGCCTCGTCCGCGGCCTCGTCGGCGAGCTCCTCCTCGCCGACGGCCGGGGCGTCCGGGGAGGTGAGCGCGAGGGCGAAGCGCTCCAGCAGACGGCGGCCGACGGCGTCGAGGGTCTCGGCGTCGAACTCGGTCAGCCGGCCGGTGGCGCTCAGGTCGCCGGTGAAGCGGACCGTCGCGGTGCCGTCCTCGGCACCCTCCGCGACGCTCACCCGTACGGTGGCGGTCGCCTCGCCGCTGCCCCGGGCCTCCTCGCCCTCGGCCAGCACGGTCAGCACACCGCCCCGGCCCTCGATCAGCGACAGCACGCCCTTGTAGGTGATCGTGGAGCCGCCGATCCGCAGTTTCAGCCGCCCGCCGATCTCCTCGGCCGGCCCGGTCCCGACCGCCGCCGGCTCGGTGCTCAGACCCGGCACGCTCCGCGCCAGCAGCGCCGGATCCTGCAAGGCCTGCCGCACCAGCTCTGCGGACATCGGGACGACAACCTCATGCTCCATGCCACGGAGCCTACCGACTGGGCCCCGCCCGGTCCCCACCCACCACCGCCCGACTTTCCCCGGCCCGCCCCCGCCCGCCCGGGCTCCGGGGCGTGTCCCGCGCCCGTTCGCCCGGTCGGCCCGTCCGCTCCCGGCCCGGGGCCCCGGAGCCGCTTCGTGCGCGGCGCGGTGCACCGCTCGGACGTGGGCCCGACCGGTGCACCGCCGAGGTCGGCCGCCGGGTCAGCGCGGTGCCAGCAGGGTGAGGGGGGCCGGGGGGCGGGGTGGGCGGAGGGCGGTGAGGCGGGTGGTCGAGGTGCGGAGGGTGTCGGGGGTGAGGGCCCGGGGTGGTGGGGCGTCGGGGGCGAGGGTGAGCGGGGGCGGGGTGGCGGCGGCGAGCAGGAAGTCCTGGGCGGCGTCCGGCGGGCCCGGGCGGCAGCCGGCGGTGGCGCTGCCGTCGACCGCGTACGGGGCGGTCCGCAGCCCGACCGCGCGGAGGCCGGACTCGATCTGCCAGAGGCCGTCCCCGCCGCCCCCGCCTTCCCCGCCGGCGCGGACGGCGATCCGGCCGCCGGGGGCCAGCAGCCGGGCGGCGAGGCCGTAGAACTCCTGGGAGTGGAACTTGACCGGGCCGCCGTCCGAGGGGGCGGGCAGGTCGGCGAGCACCACGTCGTACTCCTCGTCGGGTGCGCCGCGCAGCCAGGCCAGCGGGTCGGCGGCGGTGGTGCGGACCCTGGGGTCGTCCAGGGCGTGGCCGTCGAGGGCGGCGAGGCCGGGGTCGGTGCGGGCGAGCCGGGGGAGCGCCGGGTCGGCGTCGACGAGGCGGACGGAGCGGACGCCGCGGTGCCGCAGCACCTCCCGCAGGGCGAGGCCGTCGCCGCCGCCGAGCAGCAGGACCCGGGCGTCGGGGCCGGCGGCCATGGCCGGGTGGACGAGGCCTTCGCTGCCCCGGTACTCGTCGGGCCCGCAGACCGCGAGCCGTCCGTCGAGGTAGAGCCGGAGCGGGCCCTCGGCGGGGCCGGTGAGCACGATCTCCTGGTACCGGCTGCGGGTGGCGTAGCGGACCTGGTCGCCGTAGAGGGCGTGCCGGGCGGCGCGTTCGATCGGGTCGGAGCCGACGGCGGCCGCGGCGAGCAGGGCGAGGACGAGGGCGCAGCCGGCCCAGAGCAGCCGTCGTATCCGGGGGGCGGGTTCCTCGCGGAAGAGCCAGAGCACCACGGCGGCCCCGGCGACGGCGTTGACCGCCCCGGTAAGCAGGGCGCCGTCGCCGGGGCCGAGCAGGGGGAGGATCAGGAACGGGAAGGCGAGGCCGCCGATCAGCGCGCCCACGTAGTCGGCGGCGAAGAGGTCGGCGACGGCGCGTCCGGCGTCCTCGCGCCGGATGCGTTGGATGAGGGTCATCAGCAGCGGGATCTCGGCGCCGATGAGGATGCCGATGAGGCAGGTGAGGATGACCATCGCGGCCTGGTAGCGGCCGATCCAGGCCCAGCAGGAGTACAGGGCGAGGACGGAGAGCCCGCCGGTGAGGGCGAGGGCGCACTCGACGAGGGCGAAGGCGGTCGCGGGCCGGCGGGTGAGCCGTTTG
Organism: Kitasatospora sp. NPDC059160; assembly: GCF_042755465.1. NCBI lineage: Bacteria > Bacillati > Actinomycetota > Actinomycetes > Kitasatosporales > Streptomycetaceae > Kitasatospora > Kitasatospora sp. NPDC059160. Next base: position 95,914 of record NZ_JBHZCN010000008.1, read on the forward strand.
GCGAGCAGGGAGCCGAGGCCCATCGCGAAGACCATGACGGAGAGCACCACGGAGGTCTGGGTGACGGTGTCCCCGAGCAGGTAGTCGCCGAGCGCCACGAGTTCGAGCTCGTAGACGAGTCCGCAGGCCGCGCAGACGAACGCGGCCAGCAGGACGGTCAGCCGGGCGAGCCGGGGGCGGGAGCGCAGCCGGGAGCGACGGCGGGCGGGCAGGGGGGTGAGGCTTCGCCCGGGCCGGGGTGGGGTGCCGTCGTCGAGGTCCACTCGCGGGCGTGCGGGCGGACCGGCCGGATGGTTGATCACGAACAAACGCTAGGGGACGTGCGGGACGGATCGCTGCGCCCATCCGACGGACAGCGGGAGCCCTCGGATTGACGAATCGTTCCTGCGTACGATTCGTAGGCCTGTGCCGGGTGGCATATGACCGGTTCGGTGCTGCCGGACGGGCTGCTGGTGCCCGGCGGGTGGGCTGTCACGGCCCCGGCACCACCAGCGAGGAACGGGTGCAGACCAGCTGCCCCTCCTGCGGGTAGGCGTGCCAGGTCCGCCAGAGCAGCCGGTCGGTGCCGCCCTGGGTGACCAGGGCGGTGAAGGCGCTCGGGTCGCCCGGGAAGACCCCGGCGAGACCGCGCGGGTGCCCCTCGACCAGGGCCAGCAGCTCCTGGGCGCGGGCCGCGAAGTCGTGCGGGGGCAGGGCCTCGATGCGGGCGGCGAACTCGTACTCCCAGCCGCCGACCTGCTTGGCCACCCGGGCCGGCAGCGGGGTGCGGCGGCCGGGCATGCAGGCGACGGTCTCCAGGCAGTCTCCGGGGCCGGCCGAGATGACCACCTGGTGCGAGGCGCCCAGCAGCCGCAGCTGGAGGGTGCCGGGGGTTCCGGGGCGGCCGCCGTCGAGTCTCAGGTCGCGGACGGCGAGAGCGGGCAGCGGGTCGCCGCCGAGGCACCAGGCCAGGTCACCGGCGCGGGTGTCCGTGTAGGAGGTCTGCAGTGTGGTGAGCATGCTCGGCTCCGCGTTTCAGCTCCGTGCGCGCCCGCCGAGCAGCAGCGAGTAGGCCTAGGCGATGGCGAGGCTGTTCGTGGCTGTGCGGCCCTGGGCGCGGCCGACCGTGGAAGGAAGGATTCCGGCTGGAGATTCAGCAGCAGAGAAGCATGAATACGCCGGGTCCGTCGGTGATTTACCCATCTTTGTCAAGCATTCACCGTTTCGAGCACACCTGCTTCCCGGCTCTGATCGACCCGGTGTGCGACTCTGCACAGCGCGCGCCCCTGTCACCGGCCCGTGCGCCGTGTGCGCCGGTCGTGCGCTCTTCACGCGCATCATGCGCCGCCGCCCGCCCCACGGGATGGGCGGGCGGGTCTCCGGGTGTGCCCGACAGGCTGTGAGGCCTGCCTGACGGGCAGCAAAGGAGCATGCCACCCAGGGGAGTTGGGGGTCGAATCAGCATGTTCGGCGGGCCAGAATTGGTCCCTGTCCAAGGGGGCGCGCAAAACGAAACGCGCGCCCCATGTGCGCAACGGGCCCCCGGAACCCTCCGCTCCCTTTGCAGAAACCGCTCTCCGGCGGGCTAGGCGGCGCCGCGCGGACCGGACGGGGCCGCCGAGCGGAGCCGTCGGCGGATCAACTCACGTGCGAGCAAGGCATGTTCATCGCACGGGCGGCTGCGGGGGGCACGCACGCGGGGCGGGAGGGCATTCCGCCGCCCGGCATTCCGCACTTCGTGCCCGGCTTCGTGCCCGGCTTCGTGCCCGGCTTCGTGCCCGGGTGGGACGTCGGCGGCTTCTTCCGGTTCTTCCGGATTCCGCACGGCACCGGATGCGCCGCCGACGTCGACCGGCGGTCGCTCAGAGCCGCCGCAGGCGGTCGACGGCCTCCTGGAGGACCTCGTCCTTCTTGCAGAAGGTGAACCGGACCAGGCTGCGCCCGGCGTCCGGGTCGTCGTAGAAGACGGCGTTGGGGATGGCGACGACGCCGCAGCGCTCCGGGAGGGCGCGGCAGAAGTCGATGCCGTCCTTCTCCCCGAGCGGGGTGATGTCGGTGGTGACGAAGTACGTGCCCTCGGGGGTGAAGGCGCGGAAGCCGGCCGCGGTGAGCCCGTCGAGCAGGAGGTCGCGCTTGCGGCGCAGGTCGGTGCGCAGGGTGTCGAAGTAGCCGTCGGGCAGGCGCAGGGCCTCGGCGACGGCGTACTGGAAGGGGCCGGCGCTGACGTAGGTGAGGTACTGCTTGGCGGTGCGCACGGCGGCGACCAGGGCGGGGCTCGCGGTGACCCAGCCGACCTTCCAGCCGGTGAAGGAGAAGGTCTTGCCGGCCGAGGAGATGGTGACGGTGCGCTCGCGCATGCCGGGGAGGGCGGCGAGGGGGTGGTGGGTGGCGCCGAAGACCAGGTGCTCGTACACCTCGTCGGTGATCACCAGGAGGTCGTGCTCGATCGCGAGGGCGGCGATGCCGGCCAGCTCCTCGGCGGTGAGGACGGTGCCGGTCGGGTTGTGCGGGGTGTTGATCAGCAGCAGCCGGGTGCGCGGGTTGATCAGGGCGCGCAGTTCGTCCAGGTCGGGGCGGAAGTGCGGGGCCCGGAGGGTGAGCGGGCGGCGGACGGCTCCGGCCATGGCGATGCAGGCGGCGTAGGAGTCGTAGAAGGGTTCGAGGGCGATCACCTCGTCGCCGGGCTCCAGCAGGGCGAGCAGGGCGGCGGCGATGGCCTCGGTGGCTCCGGCGGTGACCAGGACCTCGGTGTCGGGGTCGTACGCGAGGCCGTGGAAGCGCTGCTGGTGCTCGGCGATGGCCTGCCGAAGCTCGGGGATGCCGGGGCCGGGCGGGTACTGGTTGCCGCGGCCCTCGCGCAGGGCCCGGACGGCCGCCTCGCGGACCTCCTCGGGCCCGTCGGTGTCGGGGAAGCCCTGGCCGAGGTTGATCGAGCCGGTGGCCGTGGCCAGGGCGGACATCTCGGCGAAGATCGTCGTCCCCATCCCGGCAAGTCGGCGGTTCAGCAGCGGCCTGGTACCCATCGGTGGCTCCTCACGGCTCGTCGTCAGGGCCATCCTGGGGCAGTCGGGGGCCGGGGACAAGGATGGCCCGGCGGCCGGGAGGCGCGGGGAGGGTACGGGAACGGCCCGGCCCCCGGCGTCTGCCGGGGGCCGGGCCGCAGGGGTGTGTGCCGGGGCCTCGGTCAGGCCTCCTCGCCGCCCTCGCTGTCGCCGTCCTCGCCCTCGATCTCGTTCTGCAGGCCGAGGCGCTCGACGATCCACTGCTCGAAGCCGACCGCGGCCTGGGTCCAGTTCGCGGTGGTGGTGACGAAGTAGTCCAGGTTGACGCCGTTGCCGACGATCATCTGGACCTCGCCGATCAGGCGGACCACGCCGTCCTCGTGGGTGTGGGTGTACACCTTGGGCCAGAGGGTCTCGCGGTTCCACTCGTCGATCAGGTCGAGGATCTCGCCCTTCTTCTCCAGCGGGTACGCGCGGTCGTAGAAGGCACGGACCGCGAAGAGCTCCTTCTGCTCGCCGCGGAACATGTAGTAGACGCGGAAACCCTCCCAGGGGGCGGTGAGGTCGCCCTCCTCGTCCACGACGTGCTTGAGCTGCATCTGGTCGAGCAGCTGGGCGACCAGGGCCTGGTCCGGGACGACGATCGGCGGAGGGCCGGCCGGTCGGCCACCCTGGCCACCGGGCTGGCCGCCCTGGGGCACGCCGAACGACGGGATGGACGACGGGTCGATGCTCATGGGGGGTCCCTCTTCCTCAGTGCACGTGGTGGCCGGCAATGAGAGGCCGCCCTTTCCACCTCCCATCCTGCCTCATCCGGGGCTCCGCTCACAGGGGCGGCGGGGGCGCGTCGATCTTCGTCCCGGGGGGTCCGGGGGCCTCCGTCACGCACGGTGCCCGGGGTGCGGCGGCCTCGTCGCACGCCCGGCGCGCGCGTGAGCCAAGTCACGCGCCCGGCGCCCGGGTTCGCCTGCCGTACGCGCCGGATGCGGTTAGCGTGCGACGGAACTGGCCCGGGGCAAAGGCCTTTCCTCCCGGGCGAGTTGAGATGTTTTGGACCGAAGGGGGAGCGGGGATGGAGCGTACGGTGACGGGGGAGGGCGCCTCGCTCGGGGCGTTGCTGCGGAACATCCGGCTGGACCGGGGGATGACGCAGGAGCAGTTGGGGGAGGCCTCGGGGCTGAGCGTGCGGTCGATCCGCGACCTGGAGCGGGGGGTGTCCTGCCCGCGGGTGTCCACCCTGCGGCTGCTCACCCAGACCTGGAGCCTCCCGGAGTCCCAGGGCGCCGAGCTGCACCGGATGGCCCGCGCCTGGCGGGACCGCACGCGGCGGGAGCAGCGGGCCCCGGGGACCGAGCGGGTGCCGGGGTACTGAGCGGGTGCCGGGGTGCCGGGGTACTGGGCGGGTGCCCGGCGGCCGCCCCCTCGCGCGGGCGGGGGGACGGCCGTGGGCCGGCGGTGCCGGTGACGGGCGGGGCCGGCGGTTACTTCTCCAGCGGGCCCCGGCCGCGGACGGTGAGCCGGTCGCCCTCCTCGTCCCGCTCGACCAGGACGGTGTCCCCGTCGTGCACCTGGCCGGAGAGGATCGCCCGGGCGAGCTGGTCGCCGATCGCGGACTGCACCAGCCGGCGCAGCGGGCGGGCACCGTACGCCGGGTCGTACCCGGTGAGCGCCAGCCAGTCGCGGGCCGCCGCGGAGACCTCCAGGGTGAGCCGCCGCTCGCGCAGCCGCTCGGCGAGGCGGGCGACCTGGAGGTCGACGATCCGGCTGAGCTCGGCGGTGCCCAGCGGGTCGAAGACCACGATGTCGTCCAGCCGGTTGAGGAACTCCGGCTTGAACGCGGCCCGGACGGCGTCCAGCACCAGGGCCTTCTTCCGGTCCTCCGGGGTGGCCGGGTCGACGAGGTGGTGCGAGCCCAGGTTGGAGGTGAGGATCAGGATCGCGTTGCGGAAGTCCACCGTGCGGCCCTGGCCGTCGGTGAGCCGGCCGTCGTCCAGCACCTGGAGCAGCACGTCGAAGACCTCGGGGTGGGCCTTCTCCACCTCGTCCAGCAGCACCACGCTGTACGGGCGGCGGCGGACCGCCTCGGTGAGCTGGCCGCCCTCCTCGTAGCCGACGTACCCGGGCGGGGCGCCGACCAGGCGGGAGACCGAGTGCTTCTCGCCGTACTCGCTCATGTCGATCCGGACCATCGCCCGCTCGTCGTCGAAGAGGAAGTCGGCCAGGGCCTTGGCGAGTTCGGTCTTGCCGACGCCCGTCGGGCCGAGGAACAGGAAGGATCCGGTCGGGCGGTCCGGGTCGGCGATGCCCGAGCGGGTGCGCCGCACCGCGTCCGAGACGGCCTGCACCGCCTCCGCCTGGCCGATCAGGCGCCGGCCCAACTCCTCCTCCATGCGCAGGAGTTTGGCGCTCTCGCCCTCCAGCAGCCGGCCGGCCGGGATGCCCGTCCAGGAGGCGACCACGTCGGCCACGTCGTCCGGGCCGACCTCCTCCTTGACCATCGAGGCTGAGGCGTCCTGGTCCGCGGCGCGTTCCTGGGCCTCGGTGAGCTCGGTCTCGGCGGCCGGGATCTCGGCGTACATCAGCTTGGACGCCCGCTCGAAGTCCCCGTCGCGCTGGGCCCGTTCGAGCGCGCCGTGCAGGCCCTCCAGCCGCTCCTTGAGCTCGCCGACCCGGTTGAGGCTCTTCTTCTCCTGCTCCCAGCGCGCCGTCAGCACGCTCAACTGCTCGTTCTTGTCGGCGAGATCGCGCCGCAGCCGGGCGAGGCGGTCGACCGAGGCCGGGTCCGACTCCTTCTCCAGGGCCAGCTCCTCCATCCGCAACCGGTCGACGGAGCGCTGGAGTTCGTCGATCTCGACCGGGGAGGAGTCGATCTCCATCCGGAGCCGGGAGGCCGCCTCGTCGACCAGGTCGATCGCCTTGTCGGGCAGGAAGCGGGAGGTGATGTAGCGGTTGGACAGGGTGGCCGCGGCGACCAGGGCGGCGTCCGAGATCTGCACCTTGTGGTGCGCCTCGTACCGGCCCTTGAGGCCGCGCAGGATGGCGATCGAGTCCTCGACGCTGGGCTCGCCGACCAGCACCTGCTGGAAGCGGCGCTCCAGGGCCGGGTCCTTCTCGATCCGCTCGCGGTACTCGTCCAGCGTGGTGGCGCCGACCATCCGCAGCTCGCCGCGGGCCAGCATCGGCTTGAGCATGTTGCCCGCGTCCATCGCGGAGTCGCCGCCGGCGCCCGCGCCGACCATGGTGTGCAGCTCGTCGATGAACGTGACGACCTGGCCGTCGGAGGACTTGATGTCGTTCAGGACGGCCTTCAAGCGCTCCTCGAACTCGCCGCGGAACTTGGCGCCGGCCACCATCGCGCTGAGGTCCAGCGAGACCAGCCGCTTGCCGCGCAGCGACTCCGGTACGTCACCGGCCACGATCCGCTGGGCCAGGCCCTCGACCACGGCCGTCTTGCCGACGCCGGGCTCGCCGATCAGCACCGGGTTGTTCTTCGTCCGGCGGGAGAGCACCTGGACCACCCGGCGGATCTCGTGGTCCCGGCCGATCACCGGGTCGAGCTTGCCGTCCCGGGCGGCCTGGGTGAGGTCGGTGCCGTACTTCTCCAGGGCCTTGTAGGTGCCCTCCGGATCCGGCGACGTCACCCGGCCGCTGCCGCGGACGTCCTTGAAGGCGGCGAGCAGCGCCTTGGGCGTCGCGCCCTGCTGCGCCAGCAGCTCGGCGACCGCCCCGCCCTCGGCGGCCAGGCCGACCAGCAGGTGCTCGGTGGAGACGTACTGGTCGTCCAGGTCGTCCGCGCGGCGGCCGGCCTCGGTGAGCACGGCCAGGGTGTCCCGGGCCAGTTGCGGGGCGGAGACCGTCGAGCCCGTCGCGCTGGGCAGTGCCGTCAGCTGGCGGCGCGCCTCGGCGTCGACCCGGCCGGGGGCCGCCCCGACCGCCTCCAGCAGGGGCCGGGCGATGCCCTCGGGCTGCTCCAGCAGGGCGATCAGGATGTGCACCGGCCTGACGTCCGGATTGCCTGCGCCGCCCGCCTGCCGGATCGCGGCGGACAGGGCGTCCTGGGTCTTGGTGGTGAACTTGCTCGCGTCCACTGCTGGGGGATCCTCCCTCGTCGTCCTTCACTGCTGCTGGGTACAGCATGCACTAAGTTGAGTGTACTCCGCTCAACTTTCGAGCGAAGGCTTCTCGCGGAGCCGGAGCCGGAGCCGGAGCCGGAGCCGGTGTGCCGGGGTTCGGGCCTGGGCCGAGGCCTGGGGGCCCTGCGGGGGCTCAGCCCTTCCGCCGCAGGTGCTGGCGGACGCTGCGCCGGGTCAGGCCCAGCAGCTCCCGGGCCGGCCCGCCCGGCCGCTGCCCGGCCGGCCACACCGCGCGCAGCGGCCGCCGCAGGTCCAGCTCCTCCGCCAGCGGCACCTCGACCAGCCGCCGGGTGGCCAGCTCCTCCACCACCGCCAGCTCGCTCAGGCAGACCGGCCCCGCCCCGGTCATCGCCGCCCCCTTCAACGCCGTGGACGAGGCCAGCTCCATCCGGGGCTGCACGGCGCCCCCGTACGGTGCCAGCGCCGCCTCCAGCACCTCCCGGGTGCCCGAGCCGGGCTCGCGCAGCACCAGCGGGGTGGCCGCCAGCTCCGCCCCGGTCAGCGGCGTGCGGCGACGCGCCCAGCGGTGGCCGGGCGCCACCACGACCACCAGCCGGTCCGCCGCCACCACCGCGCCGGCCAGTCCGGGCGGGGTGGTCGGACCCTCGACGAAGCCGAGGTCGGCGTCCCCCGCCAGCACGTGCCCGGCGACCTCCGCCGAGTTCGCCGTCCGCAGCGTCACCGCCGTCCCCGGGCTGGCCTCGGACAGTGCCAGCAGCCAGCCCGGCATCAGGTACTCGGCGACGGTCAGACTGGCCACCACCCGCAGCTTGGCGTCCCGCCGTTCGCGCAGCGCGTCGATCCCGGCGTCCAGCGCCTGCGCCGCCTCCACCACCTGGCGGGCCCACTCGACCACCAGCCGCCCCGCCTGGGTCGGCCGGCTGCCCCGGGGCGAGCGCTCCAGCAGCGGGACGCCGATCTGCCGCTCCATGCCCTTGATCCGGGCGCTCGCGGTCGGCTGGCTCACGCCCAGCTCGGCCGCGGCCCGGCCGACGCTGCCCAGCCGGGCCACCGCGAGCAGCAGTTCCAGGGCGCCCAGTTCGGGGACGTGCGGAGAGAGGGGCATAGGTTCAGGCTATGCCCTCATAGAACCCGCGGCGCTACCGGCGGCCGGGCCGCTCGGCGACGGTGGAACCATGTCCACCTCGGCCGATGTCCGCCCGCTCACCAGCCCCGCCGCTCCTGCCCGCTCCTCCGAGCAGCCCCGGCCGTCCCGTCCCCTCCGCCCTTCCGGGCCCTCCCGCGACTCCCACGGCTCCCACGGCTCCCGGTTCTCCCCGCTCTCCCGGCTCTCCCGCCTCGACCTGGCCCAGCTCGGCCCCAACTGGTACGCCGCCGTCATGGGCACCGCGATCGTGGCCAACGGCGCCGCCGCCCTGCCGGTCCAGCTGCCCGGGCTGATCGGCTTCGGCGAGGTGATGTGGGCGCTCGGCGTGACGGCCCTGGTGCTGCTGGCCGGCGCCCGCCTGGTGCACCTTACCCGGCACCGCGAAGCGGCCCGCGCCCAGCTGCTGGACAACCCGGCCACCGCCGTCTTCTACGGCTGCCCGCCGATGGCCCTGCTGGCGGTCGGCCTCGGCACCCTGCTGCTCGGCTCCCGGGTGATCGGCACCGGGCCCGCCGTCGCCCTGGACGCCGTGCTGTGGGGTGTCGGCACGCTCTACGCGCTGACCGTCGCGGCCGGCATCCCGTACCTGATGATCACCCGGCACCGGGTGTCCGCCCTGGAGGCCAACCCGACCTGGCTGCTGCCCGTGGTCGCCCCGCTGGTCGCCTCCGCCTGCGGCCCGGCCCTCGTCCCCCACCTGCCCGCCGGAACGCCGCAGGAGGCCATGCTGTACGGCTGCTGGGCGCTGTTCGGGATCGGCCTGCTGGCCACCCTGGTGCTGCTGCCCGTGGTCTTCACCGGCCTGTTCCACAGCAAGCTGCCCACCCTGGTGCTCACCCCCGCGCTGTTCCTGGTGCTCGGCCCGCTCGGCCAGTCCGTCACCGCGATCCACCAGCTCGCCGACGCGGCCCGCCCGGTGCTGCCCGCGCTGGCGCCCGTCCTGCTGCCGCTGGCCGAGCTGTACGGGGTCGCCGTGATCGGCGTCGCGATGCTCTGGCTGGCCGTCGCGCTGACCTCCAACCTGCGCGCCCGGCGGGCCGGGATGCCGTTCGCGATGACCTGGTGGGCGTTCACCTTCCCGGTCGGCACCTGCGTCACCGGCGCCGCCGCGCTCGCCCGGCACACCGGCTTCGGCGGCTTCACCGGGCTCTCCGTCGGGCTCTACCTGCTGCTCGGCACCGCCTGGGCGCTCGCCGCGACCGGCACGGCCACCGGGCTGCTGCGCGGACGGCTGCTGGCGCGCTGAGCCGGGGCGGCGGGGCGGGGTGCGGTCTGCCGGTGGGTCGGTCTGCCGGTCTGCCGCTAGCCCGGTCGGCCGCAGTGCGGGCTGAGCTGCGACGACCCGCACGGCGGCCGCCGCACTCAGGAGCACGCCGCCGTTGCAGGAACGCGCAGCTGCACGATGGCGGTGCCCGGCCGACCGCCGCGCGCCGCCCGTACCCCCCGCTGGCCTCGGCCTTTACCGGAATCCCCGCCCCCGCCCGCGGCCCCGCGCCCGCTGCGGGATGCAGATAGCTGCAATTGCGTGAACCTGCACTCGGGCGGCACTTGTTCACCGGCCGTCACACTGTGAAGGTGGAGGTACGCCAGGTCGTCCGGGCACCGCAGTCCGATGGTGGCGACCAGCTCTTCAGAACTGACCACGCGGGCAACGTCCCGCACGCGTGGAACGGGGGGGAAGAGCCCCGGCCGGGATCCATGTGTGGTGATGGAGCCCGAACCGGTACCGGCGAGGCGTTGCTGCTCCGCCTCGACGGAATCGCCCTGACCTGGCGTACCGATGGCGGCCCCCGGGACCCCGTGTGCGACGGCACCCGGACCCGGGGGCCCGCCGTCCGACCGGTAGCGTGAGACGCCCGGCCACCGGTGCCCGCGGACCGCGCAACCCGCGGCCCCGCGCGTACGGACCGGGACAGCAAGGGGAGAGGCGTCCGGCAGGGAGAGTACGACGTGACGGCGGAACCGGCGGTCGCGCCGCACCAGGCGGTACCCGAGGGCGAGGAGCCCGACGAGGCCGCCCGACAGCTCTACCTCGCGGTCATCGCCGAAGGCGGCCGCATCCCGTTCGCCGACGTCACCGACGCCGACCGGGCCGCGCTGCGGCAACTCCTCGACATCGGCCTGGTCATGGTCAACCGGATGGATCGCTGCTACACCGCCGTCAGCCCGCGCTCCGTCAGCGACCGGGTCGGCGCCGAACTCCGCAGCGAGGCAACCCGGTTGCTGGTCCGCGCCGAGAACCTCCCCGGCGCCCTCGACGGCCTCACCCGCGCCTACGACGCGATGCCCCGCCCGTCCGGCACCTCCGGCGGCGCGGTCTACGTCGAGGGCCACGTCCACATCCGCCAGCGGATCTCCCAACTGGTCTCCGACTGCCGCTCCGAGGTCCTCACCGCCCAACCCGGCCACCGCCCCGCCGACACCCTCCAGGTCGCCCTCGCCCAGGACGTCCAACTCCTCCAGCGCGGCTGCTCCCTGCGCACCGTCTACCAGCCCGTCGCCCTCGTCGAACCGGCCGCCCTCGCCTACGCCGAGAAGGTCACCCGGCACGGCTCGCAGATCCGCGTCCTCGACGAACCCTTCCAGCGCCTGATCGTCTTCGACCGCAGCGTCGCCGTCATCTCCGCCAACGACGACAACAGCACCGCCGCGTTCATCAGCGACCCGGCCACCCTCGCCTTCCTGATCGGCGGCTTCGAACGCGACTGGGCCCGCGCCGACACCGCCGAGGCCGCCGCCGCCCTCGGCCAGGGCCCCGCCCGCACCATCCCCGACCGGGTCGGCCGCCTGCTCGCCCGCGGCCTCACCCAGCGCGCCGTCGCCACCCGCCTCGGCCTCAGCGAACGCACCGTCGCCGGCCACATCTCCCGCCTGCGCGACCGGTACGGCGCCCAGACCCTCTTCCAGCTCGGCTGGCTGATGAGAGGCGCCCGCGATGACCGATGAGCCCGGCCCGGCCGAGCGCGCCCTCTACCTCGACGTCGTCCGCGCCGGCGGCCGGCTGCGCCCCGAGGACCTCGCCCCCGCCGACCGCGCCACCGTCGCGGCCCTCGTCGCCCGCGGACTCCTCACCCCGACCGCCACCGGCTACACCGCCGCCAACCCGCGCGCCCTCGGCGACCGGCTCGGCACCGAACTCCGCCTCCGGGCCACCCGCCTGCTGGTGCACGCCGAGCGGCTGCCGGGGACCCTCCAGCCGCTCTCCCAGGCCTACGAGGCGCTCCACCGGCCGTCCGGGTCCGGGGAGGAGGGGGCCGGCGACGCTGCCCGGCCCGACGGCGGCGGGGGCGTGGGCGTGGGCGGGGCCGGTGTGGGCGGGGCCGGTGTGGGTGCCGCCGCCGTCCGCCAGTGCATCTCCGAACTCATCGCCGAGTGCCAGGAGGAGTTCCTCGCCGCCCGACCCGGCCACCACTCCGCCGAGGCCCTCCAGACCAGCCTCGCCCAGGACCTCGCCCTGCTCCGGCGCGGCTGCTCGATGCGCACCCTCCACCAGCCCGGCGCCCTCGACGACCCCGCCACCCTGCGCCAGGTCGCCCTCCGCAGCGGCGAGGGCGCCGAGGCCCGGGTGCTCGCCGAACCGTACGAACGGGTGCTGGTCTTCGACCGCTCGGTGGCCGTCATCCCCGCCGTCGAGGACCGCAACCGCGCCACCGTCGTCACCGACCGCACCACCGTCGCCTACCTGGTCGCCCAGTTCGAACGCGACTGGACCCGCGCCACCCCCGCCGACCGCAACCTCGGCGCCCCCCACCCCACCACCGTGCGCATCGGCCGGCTGCTCGCCCGCGGCCTCACCCAGCGCGCCGTCGCCACCCGCCTCGGCCTCAGCGAACGCACCGTCGCCGGCCACATCGCCCGCCTCCGCGAGCGCTACGGCGCCCAGACCCTCTTCCACCTCGGCTGGTACCTCCGCGGGGAACGCCATGGCTGACCCCACCACCCTCCTCGCCGCCACCCTCCCGGACGCCGCCGCCCGCGCCCTCTACCTCGCCGTCCTGCGCGAGGGCGGCCGCATCCGCGCCGAGGAGGTCGGCGCGGGCGACCAGGAGGCGCTCGGACGGCTGGTGGAACTCGGTCTGTTGGTACCGCAGTTGCAGGACGCTTCGTACAGCGCGGTGGACCCTCGGGTCGCCACCGAGCGGATCGGCACCGAGATCCGGCTGCAGAGCGCCCGGCTGCTCGCGAAGGCCGAACAACTCCCGGAACTCATGGGCGAACTCACCCGTGCGTACGACACCAGCCCGAAGCGGCGGAGCGAAACGACCGGGGTGCGCTACGTGACCGGGAGGGAGGAGATCCGGCACGAGGTCGAGCAGCTCAGCCAGGCGTTCACCGGTGAAAGCATGGCCGCCCAGCCGGGCGGCCCCCGCCCCGTAGCCGAACTGCCCGACTCACTGCAGCGCGCCCGCCGCTTCCACGAACGCGGCGGCACCGTGCGCTCCCTCTACGAGGTCTCGGCCAAGTACGACCCGCCGACCGTCCGCTTCGCTGCCCAGGTGTCCCAGCTGGGCGCCACCACCCGAGTCCTCGCCGTACCGTTCAGGCGCTTCCTGGTCTTCGCCCGCACCGTCGCCATCATTCCCGCCGCCGCCGACTACAGCACCGCCGCCGTGGTCGACGACCCCGCGACGGTTGCCTTCGTGGTCGACACGTTCGAGACGCTCTGGCAGCAGGCCGAAGGCGTCAACTGGGCTGCACTGGACGACGGTTCCCTCGACTCCGCCGTCCACGAGCAGGTGGGCCGCCTGCTGGCCCGCGGGCTCACCCAGCGCGCCATCGCCACCCGCCTGGGCCTGAGCGAGCGCACCGTCGCCGGTCACATCGCCCGCCTGCGCGAGCTGCACGACGCCGAGACGCTCTTCCAACTCGGCTGGCAGATGCGGGGAGCCCGCGATGCCTGAGCCGGTACTCGACCTGCCCGATGCCACCGCGCGTGAGCTCTACCGGGCGATCCTGGCCGAGGGCGGCCGGATCCGCATCGATGAGATCCGCCCCGAGGACGAGGCTGCCGTGAAGCAGCTCGCCGACCTCGGCCTGCTCGTCCTCCGCGCAGCGGACGGGTCCTACAGCACGGTGAACCCCCGCGCTGTAGGCGAGCGCATCGGTGCGGACCTGCGGGAGGAGAGCGCCCGTCTCCTCGCCCGGGCCGCCGCCGTTCCGGACCTGCTGGACGATCTGACCCAGGCTTACGACACCGCGCCCCGTCGCGCCAACCCCATTGGTGGGACTCGTCGGGCGGTGGGGTTCGACCAGATTCGGCACGTGATCGCCCAGTGCATCCGGGACTACCCGCACGAGGCGCTGGCAGCCCAGCCGGACAGGATCCACCCGCCGGCGCACCGAGTGGACTCGCTGGTGCAGACACGCCGTTACGTCGACTTCGGCGGGTCGATCCGGACGCTCTACGGTCCGCAGGCCCGGATGGATCCGGACCATGTCGAGTTCGCAGCGCAGACTACGAACGCGGGCTCCCGGATCAGGGTCCTGAACACGCCGTTCAACCGGATCATGATCTTCGACCGCACCGTCGCCCTGCTGCCCGCATCCCTCGACAACAAGGTGGCCGCCGTCGTGGAGGACCCGGCGGTGGTGGCACACCTCGCGGACGTCTTCGACCAGCAGTGGCAGCAGGCCGAGGTGGTGGACTGGGTGGCGCTCGCGGGCGGTTCCCTCGCCCCGGCCGCCCACGAGCAGGTGGGGCGTCTGCTCGCCGGGGGTCTCACACAGCGGGCGATCGCCAGTCGCATGGGGCTGAGCGAACGGACCGTGGCCGGTCACATCGCCCGGCTGCGTGAGGTGTACGACGCCGAGACGCTGTTCCAGCTCGGCTGGCAGATGCGGGGAGCCCGGACGGGGGAGTCCGGTGGGTGAGCCCTGCTCAGCCGGTGGCGGCGCCGGTCGGCCAGTAGCCGGGAACGGAGGTCTGCTGCTGCCGGGGGACGTTGAAGCGGTCGCCGGGGGCGGTCCAGAAACCCTCGCGGAGGGAGAGCGCCATGCCGGCCCAGTCGAGGGCGGTCTCCACGGTGTGGTGGAGGGCCTCCTGGGACCAGGTGTCGTCGAAGACCAGCGGCAGGACGGGGGCGACCTGCTCGATGGTGGCGATCAGCGGGTTGTGGGTGATGGCCTCGTCGACGAGCAGGACGATCGGCTTCCGCAGCGCCGACGCCCAACCGAGTTCGAGGCTGACGCCGGCCGAGAGCGGGGCGCCGACGTAGGCGAACACCAGGTCCGCGGACTGGAGCGCCCGGAAGTCGGAGGGGACCCGGGGCTCGGGCGCCCGGCCGGCGACGGTCCAGGCGTCGCTGTGGTGCGCGCTGTACACGGCGGCACCGCTGCGCAGGAGGGTGGTGCGGAGCGTCGTCAGCCGCGTCCGGCTGGCGAGCGTCACCACGCTGTCCGCGGGGCCGGTCAGCCGCATCAGCGGCGCGGCCAGGAACACACGTGCACGCCGACCCTCAGGGGCCTGGCTGTCGTTGTGACGCAGGTAGGGCTCGGTCATGTCGACTCCGGGGGAAGGCCGACCGGGGGAGAGAATGTCGGCTATGCGTTGAATGTGGGCTGCTCTATGGAGTGGTGCTGCTGGTGAACGGCTTCGCATTTGACGGTACATTGGCAAGATGTGGCGTCCTGCCGGACCATCGGGAGCGAACTGATCGTCCATCGCATGACGCCTTCACGTCCAGGTTCACGAGGTGGCATCTGGATGCCTGGCAGGGAGATGACGCACGCATGAGGCATGGGGATGGCGTTGTTCCATGGCTATACGGCACTATGGGGTCGCGCGTTCCATAGCTGGTGATTAGTTCGATACGGTGGTTTGAGGGAAGTGGTTGGCTGATGTCTCGCATCCAGCGGCACGTCCGAAGGGTCGTGCTTGCGGTTGTCGTTGGTGTGGCGATGCTGGCAGCCGTGTGCTCCTCGCTCTCTCAGGATCGACACGTGACTCCTGGGCGCATTGCCGCCGTTGCGCTCATCCAGAACGACATCAACTGGACATAAGGGATTCGACAGTCATCGGCGATTCGCGGGTGATGCCAAGTCCCGCCAGTGCGGCCGGATGCCGTCACGGTTGAGTCGTGGATCCCTGTGCCGACCGTCCGAGAACGTAG
Organism: Kitasatospora sp. NPDC059160; assembly: GCF_042755465.1. Classification (NCBI taxonomy): domain Bacteria; kingdom Bacillati; phylum Actinomycetota; class Actinomycetes; order Kitasatosporales; family Streptomycetaceae; genus Kitasatospora; species Kitasatospora sp. NPDC059160. The sequence goes on from NZ_JBHZCN010000008.1 coordinate 111,245, forward strand.
CCCAACTGGAAGAGCGAATCTACGTTGTAGTCGTCCCGCATCTCCGCTATGTGGCGTGCCAAGGTTCTTTCGCTAATTCCTAGGCGACGCGCGATCACGCGATGGTTTGTTCCTGCGAGAAGAAGCTCGATGATCGTTTGCCGGAGCCTGGAGATGACTTCCTGTGGCACCGTTCGATTTCCGCTGAATTCAAGCGCCCGGGCCCAGTTGCGCTCGAACACCTCGTCGGCGAGATATTTGATGACGGATTGATCGTATATGAAAGCCGCAAGGCTCATGTCATCGGCGACGGGAATGACGGCTATTCGACGGTCAATGATAATGAGTCTGGTATAGGGTTCATCCAGGGTGCGGAACTGTGACCCCGCCGCGGTCAAAGTGGTCACATAGTCCCTGGTCGGCTGGTGGTATCGCGTGCTCGCGTGATAGATGGTTCGCATACTGGCGCCAAGCCGGAGGACCTCAAGGTCGGGCTCAACGCTTGCGGCGAGTACGTCAGGCGGGCGCGGGCCACCGGGCTGCATTGCGAGTGCCTCCGATAGTCCCTTCTCGGTGGACTGTCGGAGTCTCTGATTGATGAGCGCTTTTCCTCGGACGTATTCGATTGGGCCACCGATTTGGCTCGGCGAGTGAAATCCTTCGGAAAGCTCGTTCAGTTCCGTGGGTATTGAAATTGCGCGGGACAGCAGATCAAGCGCCTGTCGCTGCCAGCTGAGGCTGAGGCTTATGGAAAGTTGAGCCGGGTCGACTGCGACGAACATTCCGGGCTCGTCGATATCGGGAACCAGGAGTCCGATTTTCACCAGCTCGTCGAGCGCGTCCCGAGTGGCTGATTCTTCATCCTTCCGAATTGTCTTGCCGCGCTTCTGGATGGTTGCCAGGAATAGCTCTCGAGCTGCGGGTGACAGGATGCGAGATCCACTCGCTGGAAGGCCCGCCTGTTCCCGGCCGCTCATGTTCTCTCCCTGCCATTTGCTGGACAAGACGGTTGGTGAAGCTTGTAGGGGTTATTGAGTGTGATGTTTTGAGTCGTTCGGCTCGCGCGGTTTGAGCCTGCTGATGGACCCGGACCACCCAGCGGACAGCCACTCTCTCACCACACGCCAGCCGCCGGCACCCCCCGAACAGGAGGGAGCCGGCGGCTGGTGGTGCGGTGCGGGCCCCGGGTCAGCGCTTGGGGCGCCAGACGACGAGGGCGCTGGATTGGGGGGTGGGGGGCTGGTAGGGGACGAGGTCGCGGCGGTAGGAGGCGTGGACGGCGGCCTCGCGCTGCTGGAGGGCGGTGGCGGCGCCTTCGAGGGAGTCGGCCAGTTCGGTGATGCGCGACTGGAGGGCGCTGACCTGGTTCTCCAGCTCGATGATCCGCTTGATGCCGGCCAGGTTGATGCCCTCGTCCTGGGAGAGCCGCTGGACCTCGCGCAGCTGCTGGATGTCCCGGGCGGAGTAGCGGCGGCCGCGGCCGGCGGTGCGGTCGGGGCAGACCAGGCCGAGGCGGTCGTACTGGCGCAGGGTCTGCGGGTGGAGGCCGGAGAGTTCGGCGGCGACCGAGATGACGTACACCGGGGTGTCCTCGGTGAGGACGTACTGCGGCGCGGACGCGGCGCGGCGGGGGCGGCCGCCGGCGGGGTTGCCGGGGAGGCCTTCGCCGAGGCCCGGGCCGATCGGGCCGTTGGACGCCATCGGGTCCATCGGGTTCGTCGGGTTCAGCGGGTTCGGGGACATCTGGTCGTCACGCTCCCTTCGCCGCCCGGAAGAGAGCGGCTCGTGGGTCGTCGGAGGCGGTGGCCTCGCGGTACTGCTCCAGGGCGTCCAGCGCGTCACCGGCGACGTGCTGGGGGACGACGACCTCGACGGTGACGAGGAGGTCGCCGCGGGTGCCGTCCTTGCGGGTGGCGCCCTTGCCGCGGGCGCGCATGGTGAGGCCGTTGGCGCTGCCCGGGGGGAGCTTGAGCTTCACGGCGGGGCCGTTCAGCGTGGGCACCTCGATGGTGGCGCCGAGGGCGGCCTCGGGGAAGGTGACCGGGACGGTGACGGTGAGGTTGTCGCCCTTGCGCCCGAACACCGGGTGGGGGTCGACGTGCACGGTGACGTAGAGGTCACCGGGCTGGCCGCCGCGTTCGCCCTGGGCGCCCTTGCCCTTGAGCCGGATCCGCTGGTCGGCCTGGACGCCGGCCGGGATGCGGACCTGCATGGTGCGGGCGGAGCTGGCCCGGCCGCTGCCGTGGCAGTCGGGGCACGGGTCGTCGACGATCATGCCCCGGCCGCGGCAGTCCTTGCAGGGCTCGGAGAGCGCGAAGGCGCCCTGGCCGCGGCTGACGGTGCCGGCGCCGACGCAGGTCGGGCAGACCCGGGGGGTGGTGCCGGTCTTGGCGCCGGTGCCGTTGCAGAGCCGGCAGGGGGCCTGGCTGGTCATCCGCAGCGGGACGGTCGCGCCGTCGACGGCCTCCTCGAAGGAGAGCGTCACCTCGGTCTCGACGTCGGCTCCGCGCCGGGGCTGGGCCTGCCGGGCGCCGCCGCGGTTGAAGAGGCCGCCGAAGACGTCGCCGAGTCCGCCGCCGCCACCGCTGCCCTGGTTGCCGTTGAAGAGGTCGCCGAAGTCGAAGCCGTAGCCACCGGCGCCGCCGGGGCCGCCGGTGCGGAAGCCGCCGTTGGCGAAGAGGCTGCGGGCCTCGTCGTACTCCTTGCGGCGCTTCTCGTCGGAGAGGACGTCGTACGCCTCGGAGATGTCCTTGAAGCGCTCCTCGGCCTTGGCGTCGCCCTTGTTCGCGTCCGGGTGGAACTCGCGCGCCAGCTTGCGGTAGGTCTTCTTGATCTCGGTGGCGGTGGCGTCCTTGGGCACGCCGAGGACCTTGTAGTAGTCCTTCTCGACAAAGTCCTTGCCGCTCATGCGCCCACCTCGCTCCGCCCGGAAGCCGCTGAGCGGTTCACGCACCCCTCGATGGTTCGCTCGCTGTGCTCGCTCACCGCTCCCGACACCTCCCGATGTCCATCGTCACTGCGCTGTCAACAGCCGCCGGAAGAAGCGCTGCTGACAGCGCGCTGCGGAGCCGGCCGCCGTACTGGCCGGCGTACGACTCCGCAGCGCACTGGTTGTCAGCTGTCACAGGTTGTCAGCTGTCCGAGCCACCGTCGGACTTGTCCTTCTCGGCGGACTTCGCGTCGGCGTCCGGGCCGGGCGTCGTCTGGGTGCCGGGCTGGGGCTCGGCCACGGCGACCATCGCCGGGCGGATGATCCGCTCGCCGATGCGGTAGCCGGGCTGGAGGATCTGGACGCAGGTGTCCTCGGTGACGTCCGAGGAGTAGCTGTGCATCAGCGCCTCGTGCTGCGTCGGGTCGAAGGGCTCGCCCTCCTTGCCGAACTGCTGCAGGCCCAGCTTGGCGACGACCATCTCCAGGGAGTCGGAGACGGACTTGAAGCCGCCCGTCACCTCGCCGTGCTCGCGGGCGCGGCCGATGTCGTCCAGGACGGGGATCAGGGACTCCAGGATGTTGGAGACCGCGATCTCGCGGACGGTCAGCCGGTCGCGCTCGACCCGCTTGCGGTAGTTCTGGTACTCGGCCTGCAGTCGCTGCAGGTCCGCGGTGCGCTCGGCCAGCTCGCGCTTGGCCGTGGAGAGCTCCTCGGGGGTCTCGCCGGCACCGGCCGAGGCGGCTTCCTCGGCGGCCTTGATCACGGCCTCCTCGGCGGCGGAGTCGTCGCCGGGCTTGCCGCCCTGCGGCTTGTCCGTCATGCCGACGCACCGCCCTTGGGCTTCTCGTCGTCGACGATCTCGGCGTCGACGACGTCGTCCTCCTTGGCGTGGGCGGAGTCGCCGGCCGCGGCGGCACCGGCACCGGCGGCGTCGGCGTTGGCGTAGAGCGCCTGGCCGAGCTTCTGGGCGGTGGTGGAGACCTTCTCGGAGGCCTCGCGGATCTTCGCGATGTCCTCGCCCTTGAGGGCTTCCTTGAGCTCGCCGATGGCGGTCTCGACCTCGGTCTTGACGTCGGCCGGCAGCTTGTCGGAGTTGTCGGCGATGAACTTCTCGGTCGAGTAGACGAGCTGCTCGGCGGAGTTGCGGGTCTCGACGGCCTCGCGGCGCTTGTGGTCGTCCTCGGCGTACTGCTCGGCCTCGCGGCGCATGCGGTCGACCTCGTCCTTCGGCAGCGAGGAGCCGCCGGTGACGGTCATCTTCTGCTCCTTGCCGGTGCCGAGGTCCTTCGCGCCGACGTGCATGATGCCGTTGGCGTCGATGTCGAAGGTGACCTCGATCTGCGGCAGGCCGCGCGGCGCCGGCGGAAGGCCGGTCAGCTCGAACATCCCGAGCTTCTTGTTGTACGCGGCGATCTCGCGCTCGCCCTGGTAGACCTGGATCTGCACGGACGGCTGGTTGTCCTCGGCCGTGGTGAAGATCTCGGAGCGCTTGGTCGGGATCGTGGTGTTGCGCTCGATCAGCTTGGTCATGATGCCGCCCTTGGTCTCGATGCCGAGGGACAGCGGGGTGACGTCGAGCAGCAGGACGTCCTTGACCTCGCCCTTGAGGACACCGGCCTGGAGCGCGGCGCCGATGGCGACGACCTCGTCCGGGTTGACGCCCTTGTTGGCGTCCTGGCCGCCGGTCAGCTCCTTGACGAGCTCGGCGACGGCGGGCATGCGGGTCGAGCCACCGACCAGGACGACGTGGTCGATCTCGGAGAGCGAGATGCCGGCGTCCTTGATCACGTTGTGGAACGGGACCTTGCAGCGGTCCAGCAGGTCCGCGGTCAGCTGCTGGAACTGGGAGCGGGTGAGCTTCTCGTCCAGGTGCAGCGGGCCCTCGGCGGAGGCCGTGATGTAGGGCAGGTTGATCGAGGTCTCGGAGGACGAGGACAGCTCGATCTTGGCCTTCTCGGCAGCCTCGCGCAGACGCTGCAGGGCCATCTTGTCCTTGGACAGGTCGACGCCGTGGCCGGACTGGAAGACCTTGACCAGGTGGTCGACGACGCGCTGGTCCCAGTCGTCGCCGCCGAGGTGGTTGTCACCGTTGGTGGCCTTCACCTCGACGACCCCGTCGCCGATCTCCAGCAGGGAGACGTCGAAGGTGCCGCCGCCGAGGTCGAAGACCAGGATGGTCTGGTCGTCCTTGTCCAGGCCGTAGGCCAGGGCGGCCGCGGTGGGCTCGTTGACGATGCGCAGGACGTTGAGGCCCGCGATCTCACCGGCCTCCTTGGTGGCCTGGCGCTCCGAGTCGTTGAAGTACGCCGGGACGGTGATGACGGCGTCGGTGACGGTCTCGCCCAGGTAGGCCTCGGCGTCGCGCTTCAGCTTCTGCAGCACGAAGGCCGAGATCTGCTGCGGGTTGAAGTCCTTGCCGTCGATGTTGATCTTCCACCCGGTGCCCATGTGGCGCTTCACCGAGCGGATGGTGCGGTCGACGTTGGTGACCGCCTGGCGCTTCGCCACCTCGCCGACCAGGACCTCGCCGTTCTTGGCGAAGGCGACGACGGACGGCGTGGTCCGCGCGCCCTCGGCGTTCGTGATGACGGTGGGCTCGCCACCCTCCAGAACGCTGACGACCGAGTTCGTCGTACCGAGGTCGATGCCGACCGCGCGTGCCATCGTAGATACCTCCACGGAAGAGTTGAGCTTTACAGGCTCAAGGATGCACGACCCGGCGGGCATCGTCAACAGCTATGAGTGTTCGGCGCTCAACTTTGCTGATGCCGGTCCGGAGGGGGCGGGGGTTCCCGGCGCGCGTGGCCCGGGGCGGCGCGCGTGCGGTCACGTGACTGCCGCCATAGCTTGGGAACCTTCTGGAGGACTGTTGGCGACCTGTAATGTCCGGGCCGTCGGCCCGGCAAGTTACCGACCAGTACAATCACTCGGACAACCGCGGTCCCGCAGAACGCAGCACGCAAACCGCAGAACCGCAGACACTGCTCAACCGCAAGCCGCAGGAGACGGAGAGCGATGCAACTAGCAGCGATCGTCATCTCGCTGGTCACGTTCGTGATCGGCACCGCGCTCGCCCTCCGTGCGGCGTGGCACATTTTCAGGGTCGTGCTGACCGGCGCGCCGGACACCACCCGCTTCGGCAAGCCCGCCCAGCGGGTGAAGACCCTCGCGACCGAGTTCTTCGGCCACACCCGGATGAACCGCTGGGGGATCGTCGGCATCGCCCACTGGTTCGTCGCCGTCGGCTTCTTCAGCCTGGTGCTCACCATCGTCAACGCGATGGGCCAGCTGTTCGACGCCGAGTGGGAACTGCCGATCATCGGCAACTGGATGATCTGGCAGCTCTTCGTCGAGCTGGTCGGCACCCTGACCACCCTGGGCATCGCCACCCTGATCGTGATCCGGTTGATGAGCCTGCCGTCCCGGTCGGGCCGCAAGTCCCGGTTCGCCGGCTCGATCGCCTGGCAGGCCTTCTACGTCGAGTACACGATCCTCGGCATCGGCCTGTGCATCCTGATGCTGCGCGCCCTGGAGGGCGCCCTGGCCGGCGTCGACTCGTACGGTCCGGAGCACCTGGTCTCGTACCCGATCACCTCGGCGCTGAGCGGGCTGTCGCACGGCACGCTGGAGAACCTGGTCTACCTGTTCGCGATGCTGAAGATCTGCATCTCGTTCGCGTGGGCGATCACCATCGGCCTCAACCCCTCGATGGGCGTGGCCTGGCACCGCTTCCTCGGCTTCTTCAACATCTACTTCAAGCGCGAGGACGACGGCGCCACCGCGCTCGGCGGGCTCCGTCCGATGACCAGCAAGGGCGCGCCGATCGACTTCGAGGACCCGGCCGACGACGCCGTCTTCGGCGTCTCCCAGGTCGAGCACTTCTCCTGGAAGGGCATCCTCGACTTCTCCACCTGCACCGAGTGCGGCCGCTGCCAGTCGCAGTGCCCCGCCTGGAACACCGGCAAGCCGCTGTCCCCCAAGCTGCTGATCATGAGCCTGCGCGAGCACGTCTACGGCAAGGCGCCGTACCTGCTGGCCGGTGGCGGCAAGGACATGGAGGGCGTCGAGCAGGCCACCGCCGAGCAGCTCAAGGACGTCCCGGCGGCCGCCCTGGCCGAGGCCGAGCGCCCGCTGATCGGCACCGCCGAGGAGAACGGCGTCATCGACCCGGACGTGCTGTGGTCCTGCACCACCTGCGGCGCCTGCGTCGAGCAGTGCCCGGTGGACATCGAGCACGTCGACCACATCGTCGACATGCGCCGCTACCAGGTGATGATCGAGAGCAACTTCCCGACCGAGGCCGGGACGATGCTCAAGAACCTGGAGAACAAGGGCAACCCGTGGGGCATGGCCACCAAGGCCCGCCTCGACTGGGTCAAGGAGCTCAAGAAGGAGACCGGCATCGAGGTGCCGGTGATCGGCGAGGACATCGACCCCGCCGAGGTCGAGTACCTCTACTGGGTCGGCTGCGCCGGCGCCCTGGAGGACCGCGCCAAGAAGACCACCAAGGCCTTCGCCGAGCTGCTGCACACCGCGGGCGTGAAGTTCGCCATCCTCGGCAAGGAGGAGACCTGCTCCGGTGACTCCCCGCGCCGCCTGGGCAACGAGTTCCTCTTCCAGATGCTCGGCGCGCAGAACGTGGAGACGCTGAACGCCGCGCTGGAGGACGCCCCGACCAAGCGGATCGTGGCCACCTGCCCGCACTGCTTCAACACCATCGCCAACGAGTACCCGCAGCTCGGCGGGCACTTCGAGGTGATCCACCACACCCAGCTGCTGCAGCACCTGATCGACGAGGGCAAGCTCGTCCCGGTCAACCCGGTCGAGGGCCTGATCACCTACCACGACCCCTGCTACCTGGGCCGCCACAACAAGGTCTACAGCCCGCCGCGCGAGATCATGGACAAGGTCCCCGGTCTGCGCCAGCAGGAGATGCACCGCCACAAGGAGCGCGGCTTCTGCTGCGGCGCCGGCGGCGCGCGGATGTGGATGGAGGAGCGCATCGGCAAGCGGATCAACACCGAGCGCGTGGACGAGGCGCTGTCGCTCAACCCGGACATCGTCTCCACCGCCTGCCCGTTCTGCCTGGTGATGCTCTCCGACTCGGTCAACGGCAAGAAGAACGAGGGCGCGGCCAAGGAGCACCTCAAGGTGGTCGACGTGGCCCAGCTGCTGCTCGACTCGGTGAAGGCGACCCCGCCGGCCGAGACCGAGGAGCCCGTGACGGTGGACGCGTAGCCGTGGACGCGTGGACGGTGGGCACGTAACCGCGGTCACCGCGGTCACCGCGGTCACTGCGGTCACCGTTCGCTGTTCGACAGTTCTGCAACAACCGCCCGGCCCGGTGGACGCCGCAAACGCGCCCGCCGGGCCGGGCTTTCCGGTGGCCCGGGCGACGGTCGGCGGTACGGCGGGCGGACGGCGAGTGACGTCAATCGCACGGCCGCCGGACGGGCATTCGGTCGGAAGGAAATACAGTAGGCGCCGGACCGGCTGCGAGCCGGGCGACCCGTTCAGGACGGGTTCGGACCACTGACGGAGGTATCGGCCCGCCGGGCCGGGCCGCGGAGAGCACAAGGGGAACAGCGCAGACCATGACCGAGGCGATCATGCTCGTCGGTGGTAAGGGCACGCGACTGCGTCCGCTGACCACCCACACCCCCAAGCCGATGCTGCCCGTGGCGGGCGTCCCCTTCATCGCGCACCAGCTGGCCCGTGCGGCCGCCGCCGGGGTCACCCGGGTGGTGCTGGCCACCTCCTACCTGGCCGAGGTGTTCGAGGACCACTTCCAGGACGGCACCCCGTACGGGATCGAGCTGGTCTACCTGACCGAGCGCGAGCCGCTGGGCACCGGCGGGGCCATCCGCAACGCCGCCTCCGGGCTGACCTGCGGCCCGGACGAGCCGGTCCTGGTCTTCAACGGCGACATCCTCTCCGGCCTCGACATCGCCGCCCTGCGCGACGGCCACGTGGCCGCCGGGGCCGACGTCACCCTGCACCTCACCCGGGTGGAGGACCCGCGGGCCTTCGGCCTCGTCCCGACCGACGCGAACGGGCGGGTGCTGGAGTTCCTGGAGAAGCCGGAGACGCCGGAGCAGATCGTCACCGACCAGATCAACGCCGGCTGCTACGTCTTCACCCGCTCCGTCATCGACCGCATCCCGGCCGGCCGCGAGGTCTCCGTCGAGCGCGAGACCTTCCCCGAGCTGCTGGCCACCGGCGCCCTGCTGCGCGGTGTCGTCGACACCTCGTACTGGCTGGACCTCGGCACCCCGGCCGCGTTCGTCCGCGGCTCGGCCGACCTGGTGCTCGGCAAGGTCGACTCCCCGGCCGTCCCCGGCCCCACCGGTGACGCCCTGCTGCTGCCCGGCGCCACCGTCCACCCGGGCGCGGTGCTCAGCGGCGGCACCGTGGTCTCCGCGGACGCGGTGGTCGAGGCCGGCGCGATCGTCGAGGGCAGCGTGATCCTGCCCGGCGCCGTGATCGGCCCGGACACCCTGGTCAAGGACTCGATCGTGGGCGCCTACGCCACGGTCGGCGACCGCTCGGCCCTGGACGGCGCGGTGATCGGCGACGGCGCGATCGTCGAGTCCGACAACGAGCTGCCCAACGGCATCCGGATCGCCTGCGGCACCCTGCTGCCGGTCGGCGCCGTCCGCACCACGGCCGGCCCGGGCGGCTGCCCGGCCGGCACGGCCGCGGCCGCCTCGGTGCACGGGCCGTCGGTCACCGCCCAGCGCTGACGGCTCCGCAGCGGCCCCGGGCGTCCTCGCCGGACGACTTTCGGACCCGTTCGTCTCAGGCTCGCTGCAAACCGGCCCCGGCTCCGTCCGGGGCGGACGCGCACTGGGCCGGACGGGTACCTTCGGAGCGTGGCTGGTAATCGATACGACAGCGGTCAGGGCGCCGACCGTCCGCACGGCGGATGGTCGGCGCCTCCGCCGCCGCCGGGGGCGCCCGGGGGGTACGGGCGGGCGGACGGCCCCGTGGACGGGCCGGAGTACTTCACGGCCGCGCACCCGACGGCAGCGCCCGGCGGGCCGGGCACCCCGGGGACTCCGGGCACCCCGGGCGGCGGCGCGGGCGGTCCCGGGTCCACGGTCGGTGACGGGTACGACCCGTACGCGGCCGACCGGCCGGGCAGCACCCGGGCCTTCCCGACGGCCGGCGACCCGTACCGGGGCGGCGCCCCGTACGGGCAGCAGCAGCCGCCCTACGGCCAGGGCCACGGCCAGGGCCCGGACCAGGGCCAGTACGGCTACGACGGCGGCGGCTACGGGCAGCAGCCGCCGTACGCCCAGGAGCAGCAGCCCCCGTACGGCCAGGACAACGTCACCGTCTACCGCGCCGGCGGCCAGTCCGCCCCGCACGTCAGCGGGCCCCGGCCGCAGTGGCGCGAACTGTTCGTCGGCATCTTCCGGACCCCGACCGCGATCTTCGACCGCACCCGCGACCACCAGGTCTGGCTGCCCGCCCTCAGCGTCTCGCTGCTGTACGGCGTGCTCGCGGTGCTCGGCATCGGGCTGACCCACGACGACATCGTCAACTCGACCTTCTCGGTGGCGCTGACCGGCCTGCTCGCCGCCGCCATCGGCTTCACGGTGGCCGGTGCCGTCTTCGGCGCGGTCACCTACGCGCTGGCCCGCCAGCTCGGCGGCGACGGCCCGTGGAAGTCGACGGTCGGCCTGGCCGCGCTGATCGGCTGGCTGACCGACGCGCCCCGGCTGCTGCTCGACCTGGTGCTGCCCTCGGGCAGTGCGGTGGTGCAGGTGGTCGGCTGGGCGACCTGGATGCTCTGCGCGTACCTGCTGACCACCATGGTCCGGCGGGTGCACGACCTGCCCTGGGGCAAGGCGGCGGCCGCGGCGGCGCTGCAGCTGCTCGCGCTGCTGGTGCTGATCAAGCTGCCGACGCTCGGGTGACCGGGCGGCAGCGGCCGGCGTGATCAAGGTCCCTGCCGCCGGCGCGGGGCCGACAGGCAGAATGGTGGGCGGGTCCGGCCGGAAGGCCCGGGCCCGCCCACCCTCGTTCGTCGACCACCAGCGGAGCCAGCCATGACCCTCCCCACCACCCACGTCAGCTTCCCGGCCGGGGCGGTGACCGGGGAGTCCCCGGTGCTGGCGGTGCACCCGCTGGCGGACGGCCGGTACGCGGTGGTGACCACGGCGACCCCGTTCCACCCGCTCGACCACACCTGGCCCGACCAGCCGGCCGACCACGGCACCCTCACCGTCGACGGCACCGAGCTGGCCGTGGTGGACTGCCTCACCGGCGCGGTCGGCCCGGACGGCGGCGCTCCGCTGGTCGGCGCCGAGATCCCGGTCAAGCGCGGGGACGAGGAGTGGTCCTGGCTGGTCCTGCACGTCCTCGCCACCGACCCCGGCGACCTCGTCGGCCGTACCGCCGCGCTCGCCGTCGACACCGAGCGCCGGGCCGCCCTGAGCGCCTCGCACAGCGGCTGCCACCTGCTCGCCCTCGCCCTGAACGCCGCGCTCGCCCCGCGCTGGCGCAAGGACCCGGGCCGCTCCGACGCCTTCGGCAACCCCGACTTCGACAGCCTCGCCATGGCGAGCTCGGTGATGGACACCCAGGCCAGCACCGACACCTACCGGCTCGGCAAGTCGCTCAAGAAGAAGGGCTTCACGGTCGACGCCACCGAGGAGTTCCCCGCCCTCGCCGACGCCCTGCCCGCCCTCACCGAGGCCGTCAACGCCCGGCTCGCCGCCTGGGTCGCGGCTGACGCCCCGGTCCGGATCGACGTCCCCGGCCCCGAGCTGACCGCCCGCCGCCAGTGGCACTGCGAGCTGCCCGAGGGCGGCGCGCAGATCTTCTGCGGCGGCACCCACCTGCACCACCTCGGCGAGCTCGCCGAGCTGCGCACCGAGCTGCGGCTGTCCGAGGACGGCGCCGAGCTGGTCGCCGTCACCAGCCCGAAGCGGGCCTGACACCGCTCGGGCGGCTTCGCAGCTGTCCGGCTCTGCTGGTTGTCCGGCGCCGCCCGCTCCGCAGCCGTCCGGAAACGCCGCGGGCGGCCACCCCCGGGTCGAGGGGGTGGCCGCCCGTCGTGCGTGCGCTCTGCCGCGGCGCGGTCAGACCTCGCTGCGGTGGAAGTTCAGGTACGAGCGGGACGGCGTCGGGCCGCGCTGCCCCTGGTAGCGCGAGCCGTAGCGCGCGGAGCCGTACGGGTGCTCGGACGGCGAGGAGAGCCGGAACAGGCACAGCTGCCCGATCTTCATCCCCGGGTAGAGCTTGATCGGCAGCGTCGCGACGTTCGACAGCTCCAGCGTCACGTGACCGCTGAAACCCGGGTCGATGAAGCCCGCCGTGGAGTGGGTGAGCAGGCCCAGCCGGCCCAGGCTCGACTTGCCCTCCAGCCGGGAGGCCACGTCGTCGGGCAGCGTGATGACCTCGTACGTCGAGGCCAGCACGAACTCGCCGGGGTGCAGGATGAACGCCTCGTCGCCGTCCGGCTCGACCAGCCGGGTCAGGTCCGGCTGCTCCTCGGAGGGGTCGATGTGCGGGTACTTGTGGTTCTCGAACACGCGGAAGAAGCGGTCGAGGCGCACGTCGATGCTCGACGGCTGGATCATCGACGGGTCGAACGGGTCGAGGGCGACCCGGCCCAGGTCGATTTCGGTCCGGATGTCCTTGTCAGAGAGCAGCACGCTTCGAGGTTACGTGCACGACGGGGCCCCGGACGAATCCGTCCGGGGCCCCGTGTCCTCCCGTCGGCCGTCAGGCCAGGAACTCAGCGGCCTCCAGCCGCATCGCCCGAGCCAGTTGGGCCGTCGACAGCTCCCGTACGTCGGCCGGCACCGAGTTCCGCAGCCGTCCGCACTGCGGACAGCGGATCAACCGCCCGGGCCCGAGCCGCCCGGGACCGAGGTTCTGCATCGGGAACGTGGTGGTGCTGAACAGGTGCCCCTCGGCACAACGAACGACGGTGCGCTGCTCCATCGATCCCCTTCCCATCCCTAACCCAGTACTCACCCGTACTCATCGCGCCCCGGCGGCCTGGCCCCGGGACAGCGTCACATTAGGGGATGTTCCGGACATTCAACACCATGGCTCGCCGCCCCGACCCCACACCCACCGGGGCACTCGCACGCGGCCCAAACAGTACGCTCCCCGCCCGCCCCCACCGGGCTCCGCCACGGCCCGGGGCCGGCCGTGCGACCACTGTCGCGGATGGGGTACAGTGACACTGGAATGAGCAGTCTCTGACGGCTCATCAGGCGGGCGTAGTTTAATGGTAGAACATGAGCTTCCCAAGCTTAGAGCGCGAGTTCGATTCTCGTCGCCCGCTCCAGCAGTAAAGCCCCAGGTCAGCGACCTGGGGCTTTTGCGTTGTCCGGGCACCGCCGAGGGGCGGGGGCGGGCCTCGGAGGGCGCCGACGGCCTTCCGGGCGTCGTTGACGGCGTCCAGTTCGGTCCCGGCGCCGTAGCGGTTCTCGTTCTCGGCGAGGTCGGCGAAGGTGGCTTCGGCGGCGAGCTTCCGCCGGTTGCGGGGGCCGTGAGGTGGAAGGCGCGGTCGGGGATGCCCGAGCCCCGCCGTGTCGGTTGTCCTTGCCTGTCCGGGGCCCTCTGGCGCAGTGTCGTCCGATCAAGTGATCATCTCTATGACGTGCTGTCATGTTCCATTGCCAGAGAGGGTGTTCACGATGTTGGTCGACTGGCCCACCGAGACGTTCGTGCTGCGACTGCACCGCATTCCCGGCCTGGTGGCCGGTGCTCCGGCGGGGAGCCCGGAGGGCACTGCCGTGGTGCTCGCGCCCGAGGCCGGCGGTGACGGTGAGCAGTGGGTGGCCGAGCGGTTCCGGGTGCCGGCCCGCCGCTACGAGAAGCGCGTGCGGACCATCGAGCAGATCTTCGACGAGACCAGCTTCCGGGAGGTCCCCGGCGACCTCCTCACCCCGGGCACCCGCATCGAGACCTTCGACTTCGACCAGTACTCCCAGGGCGACTGGTACCAGGAGGGGCGGGAGGGGAGTCTCGTGACCTTCACGGGCAGCTACGACACGGCGGGTGCCGTACGCAGGGCCTTCCACCGGTTGAAGGGGGAGCCCGCCCGCTACGTGGACTCCGGGGAGGTGGACGTCCACTACGTCCCGCCGAAGCTCGTCGCCCGCACCAACTTCCCCGCTGCCCTGTTCGACCGCATCGGTGGCAGCGACGCCCTCTTCCGGACGCCGTACCGGCTGCCCAACGGACACGGTTTCTACAACCAGCCGGAGCGCCGCGAGGGCCTCTACTTCCCCAAGCGGGACGGCGCCGGCACCGTCGTGCAGTGGAACAAGACCTGGATCGCGGACAACGACACCACGTCCAAGGTCTTCCTCTGCTTCGACGGCCGCTACTTCATCGACCAGATGGACATCACCTGGGCGGACGACGCGAAGGGCTGACCCCGGATCCGGTGGGGCCCGGGGCGGGGAACTGTCCGTGCCCGGGGGCCGTCCAAGGAGTGATGGAATGCCTGCCCGGGTTGAACGCCGGGGGGAGTACGGAGGGCCCTGTGCAGTCAGGTGGTGCCGAGCTGAACCTGGGGTGCCCGGACGGGTTCCGCGCCGGCGCGGTGGCCGTGCCGGACTGGTGGCCGGTGTTGGCCCCGGATGTGACGGTCGATCAACTCGACGCCGGGGAACGGTGCGAGGAGCTGCTGCGGGAGACCGTGGAGGGCCTCCGGCCGGTGCCGGTGTGGCAGGAGGCGGTGCCGCGGGCGGGGGTGCGGTTGGCGGCGCCCGGGCGGCGCGGCGCCGAGGTGCTCTGGTACGTGACCCGCGGGCGGGACCTGTTGACCGTCGTGTCCCCGGGTCGGCGGGCGGAGTTGGCGGGTGCGGTGGAGCGGCAGTGGCGGCGGCGGGGGTGGACGATCACCTCGCTGAACGCCGGACGGGATCGGCCCGGGGTCGCCGCGACGACTCGGGAGGGTTCTCAACTGGTGCTGTGCTTCGGCGAGTTCGGTGAGATCCGAGTGACCGCGAGCCAGCTCGGGGTGGCCCGCTCGGAGCGGGTGCCCGAGTTGCCGGGAGCGGGTGAGCCCGATCCGGCTCCGCTGCCCTACGTGCACTGCGCGTACTGGAGCGCACTGGTGTGACGCGCGGGGGCGGGTTACGGGGGAGGCGTGGAGCGAGTCCCCCCGGACCCGCTCCACGCCGCCACGTCGCGCGGCTTCGGCGCTGCCGCTCCCCCCGACACCCCGGCAGCCTCGCCGTTCCCCCCTGCACCACCCTCCGGCGAGAGCGTCCGCACAGACCCGGCGAGTCCCCACCCCCGGGGACGTCGTGCTCTCACGCTAACAAACCGCGTGGTTGGTTTGTCAATAGTGGGATCCACGAAAAATCCACAATCGTGGCGATGTGGTCGGGCCGGTGTGATGGGCGTCCCACCAGGCAGTTGTGACCTCGCCGGGGTGGTGGGCGGCCGGGCGGCACGCTCCCGGACGCGCGCAGCGCGCGGCCCGGAACCCGACATTCCATGCATCATGACAGCACGGAGTGACACCGCGCGAGTGCCCAGCGCAGCGGAGGAGCGGGCTCCGGAGAGCCGGGGCGGTCAGCGCAGCAGCCGGCGCTCCTTGGCCACCGCCACCGCGCCCGCCCGGGTGTCCACGCCCAACTTGTCGTAGATCCGGCCGAGATGGGTCTTCACCGTCGCCTCGCTGATGAACAGCGCCCGGGCGATCTCCCGGTTGCCCAGCCCCTGCGCCAGCTGTTCGAGGATGTCCTGCTCGCGCTCGGTGAGCTGCGGCGAGGGCGCCCGCATCTGCGCCATCACCCGGGAGGCGACCGGCGGGGAGAGCACCGTCCGGCCCCGGGCGGCCGCGTGGACGGCGGCGAACAGCTCCTCCGGCCGCTCGGCCTTCAACAGGTAGCCGGTGGCGCCGGCCGCGATGGCCCGGGTGATGTCGGCGTCGGTGTCGTACGTGGTGAGGACCAGGACGTGCGGCCCGCCCGGGGCGGCGGTGATCCGCCGGGTGGCCTCCACGCCGTCGATTCCCTCGCCGAGCTGGAGGTCCATCAGCACGACCTGCGGGGCCAGTGCGGCCGCCAGCGCGACGGCCTCCTCCCCGGTGCTCGCCTCGCCGACCACCTCGATGTCGCCCGCGCTGGCGAGCAGCGCCAGCAGGCCGGCCCGGACCACCGCGTGGTCGTCGCAGACCAGCAGCCGGACGGCGGCGGAGCCGGCGTCCAGTGCGTCGCTCGACGGGGTGCGCGCTGCGTTCATCGGTGCTCCAGGGGGATCGCGGCGGAGACGACGGTGCCCTCGCCGGGGGCGCTCTCCACGGTCAGCGTGCCACCCAGCTGCCGCAGCCGGGCGCGCATGGCCGGCAGGCCGTACCCGCGGGTGCCGCCGGTCACGCGGTACCCGCCCGCCGTCGGATCGAAGCCCCGGCCGTCGTCGGCGACGTCCAGCACGGCCTGGTCACCCAGGAAGGACAGGGTGATCGCGGCCGTCGAGGCCCCGGCGTGCTCCCGGACGTTGGCCAGCGCGCCCTGGGCGATCCGCAGCAGCGCGGACTGCACGGCCGCCGGCAGCGGGACGGGCGTGCCGTCCAGGTGGAAGCGGACCGGCAGCCCGCTCTCGGCGGACTCCCGTTCGGCGAGCGCCCGCAGCGCGCGGTCCAGGGTGCCGCCGTCGGCGAGCTCGGCCGGGGCGAGGTCGTGGACGAAGCGGCGGGCCTCGGCGAGGTTGCGGGCGGCCACCTCGGCGGCGGTGCGGACGTGGGTGCGGGCGGTCGCCGGGTCGGCGTCCCAGGTGCGGTCGGCGGCCTGCAGCAGCATCTGCTGGCTGGACAGGCCCTGCGCCAGGGTGTCGTGGATCTCCATCGCCAGCCGCTCGCGCTCCGCGAGCGTGCCCTCGCGCCGTTCGGTGGCGGCGAGTTCGCGCCGGGTACGGACCAGGTCGGCGATCAGCGCGCGCTGCCGGGCGGCCTGCCGGGCCATGAACAGGAACACCCCGGTGGCCAGCGCGGCCACCGCGGGCGGCAGCAGGACGAGGGTGGCGTCCGCCGTGCCGGGCAGCCGGACCTCGGCGCTCACCACCAGCAGCGTCAGGGCCGCCACCAGCGGGATCGCCGCCTTCGCGGGCAGTGCCCGCAGCCCGGTGTAGATCAGCGGGACGGCGCACCAGGCGAAGCTCGGCGCGAGCAGCACCAGCACCACCCAGAGCGCGACCAGCAGCGCCAGCGTCCACCGGCGCGGCCGGCCCGGCGGGGTCGGGCGGCGGTGGTCGAGCCAGGAGGCGGCCGGCTGGGTGACGGCCAGGGCGGCGCTCAGCCCGATCACCCAGGGGATCCGGGGGCTGTCGGCGTGGTGGGTGAGGTAGCGGCTGAGCGCGGCGGCGAGCAGCAGCAGGAAGGCGGAGTCCAGCAGCAGCGCCAGCCGTCCGGCGTCCGGGTCACCGGCGTCGCGCCCGCCGGGGGGCGGACCGGCGGACGGGTGGGGCTGCTGCACGGGGGGCTCCTGGCGCTACGGGCTCCGGACGGGGCTCGGCCGACGACCCACGGGGAGGCGGGTCGACGCCCGAGCAGTGTCGGGCGGGGCAGGGCGGGTGGAGCGGTACGGGCCGGCGCCCGCTGCACCGACCTGCGCCGATCCCTCGATGCTGACCCGTCCGGCCCGGTCCCGCATCAGCCGATCGGTTGACGTCGGCGTCCCCCATCATGCCCGGACGGTCGCGCCGGACCGTCGATGCCGCGCACCCGGATCCGGCCGGAGGATCGGAGCAGGGCCGGGCGGTCCCCCCGCCGTCCGGCCCCGGACCCGCCGCGGACCCCGCGGACCCGCCGTCCCGTTGAGGAGCTGGACCATGAAGAAGACCTCCGTGCGCACCCGGGTGCTGACCGGCACCGCCGCCGTCGCCGCGCTCGCCGCCGCCGGCGTCGGCGCCGTCTCGGCCAGCGCCGAGACCACCGAGACCCCGGCCTCCCCGGCCGCGGTGAAGGCCGACGCCCAGAACAGGAACCTCGCCCAGAGCACCGGCCTGACCGTCGACGCCGCCACCCGCGCCGCCCAGGCCGCCCTGGACGCGGCGACCAAGGCCGGCCAGCACGTCTCCGTCGCCGTGGTCGACCGGGACGGCGTCACCCGCGTGCTGCTCAAGGGCGACGGCGCCGGCCCGCAGGCCCCGGAGTCGGCCGAGCGCAAGGCCTTCACGGCGGTCTCCTGGAACGCCCCGACCTCGGAGCTGGCCAAGCGCCTGGCCCAGGCCCCGAACCTCAAGGACATCCCCGGCACGCTGTTCCTGGCGGGCGGCGCCCCGGTGCAGTCCAAGGGCGCTCCGGTCGCCGGCATCGGTGTCGCGGGCGCGCCCAGCGGCGACCTGGACGAGCAGTTCGCGCAGGCCGGCGTGGCCGCCCTGGCGAAGTGACCCGCCCCGCCCGGTCGGCCCGCCGCCGGGGCCGGCCGGCCGGGCGAACTCCCGTACCCGGCACCCGCCGTGCTCCCGGGCGACGGCCCGCGGCGGACTCGTTCGGGTGAACAAGGGGAGGGTCGCCGCAGAACAGGCGGTGACCCTTTGAAAAGCCGGTGTCGTTGTCAGTGCCGCGTGGCAGGCTTCCCGGTATGACGGCGTGGACCCTCAACGACATCGAACGTGCGATCCGCTCCTCCTGGGGTGTCGACACCTGCGCGCCCGAGGACCAGGCCCGCTGGCGTCCCGACAATCCCGCCCGCGGCCAGTGCGGGGTGACGGCCATGGTGGTGCACGACCTGCTCGGCGGCGAGCTGATGATGGGCGAGGTCCACGTCGACGGGGTCCGGACGGACCTCCACTGGTGGAACCGCTTCGCCACCGGCTTCGAGATCGACCTCACCCGGGAGCAGTTCGACCCGAACGAGCTGGTCGGCCCCGGCCGCCCGGTCGCCCGCCCGGCCCGCCCCGGTCGGCTCCAGGCCCAGTACGAGCTGCTGCGCCACCGCGTGGTCGCCGAGCTGGAGCGCGGCGCCTCGGCCGGCCGCCTCCGCCGCCCGGCCCGGGTCGCGTAGCCGCCCGGCCGGGGCGGCCCGCCCGTCCGGGGAGTCCTGGACATCCCCGGCCCGCCGGACTCCCCTGACGTACAGTCGCTCCCGGACGGACCAACGTACGGGTGACGGCGGCGGACGGAGTGCGCGGATGAGCGGGGCGACGGTCGGTTTCGTGGGGCTGGGCGCGATGGGGCAGGGCATGGCCGGCAGCCTGCTGCGCGCCGGCCACTCCGTACGGGTCTGGAACCGCTCGCCCGAGCCGGTGGCCGCCCTGGTGGCCCTGGGCGCCGAGGCGGCCGGCTCGCTCGCCGAGGTGTTCGCCGCCGACACGGTGGTCTCGATGCTGGCCAACGACCAGGCGGTCGAAGGGCTGCTGCTCGACCCGGGGCTGCTGGCGGGCGCGAAGGCGACCCTGCACGTCAACATGGCCACCGTCTCGCTCGCACTGGCCGAGCGGGCCGAGGAACTGCACGCCGGGCACGGCATCGGCTACGTCGCCGCGCCCGTCCTGGGCCGGCCGCCGGTCGCGGCGGCGGGGAAGCTCAACATCCTGGTCGCGGGCGCACCCGAACTGCTGGACCGGGCCGAGCCCCTGTTCGCCGCGATGGGCGAGCGCAGCTGGCACTTCGGCGACCGCCCCGGGCAGGCCAACACCGCCAAGATCAGCACCAACTTCCTGCTGGCCTGCGCGATCGAGTCGATGGCCGAGGCGTGCAGCCTGGCCGAGGCCCACGGGGTCCGGCCCACCGACCTGGTCGAGATGCTCAGCAGCACGCTCTTCCCCGGGCCGGTCTACTCCGGCTACGGCTCGATGGTGGCCGAGCGCCGCTACGAGCCGGCCGGGTTCCGGCTGCCGCTCGGTCTCAAGGACGTCGGCCTGGCCCTGGAGGCCGGGGCCGCGCGGCACGTCCCGCTGCCCTTCGGCGGCATCCTGCGGGACGCCTTCCTGGACGCGCTGGCGCACGGCGACGGCGAGAAGGACTGGGCGGCCGTCGCCGAGGTCGCCCGCCGCCGGGCCGGGCTGCCGGCCTGACCGGCCGCCGGAACCCCTGGCCGGGGCTGCGGAATACCCGGCGGTCCGCCGGTGCTCGCTCGGGTGTCCACAGCACCTGACAGGGGGAGTACCGATGACCGACCAGCCGTCCGACGCCGGGGCGCCGCGCCGTTTCCTGTTCCTGGACGCGAGCTCGCGCGTCGGCGGGAACACTCAGCAACTCGCCCGGCTGGCCGCCGAGTCGAGCCTGCCCGAGGGCGCCGAGCAGCAGTGGCTGCGGCTCGACGAGCACCCGCTGCCGCCCTTCCAGGACCTCCGGCACACCGGTGACGGCCGCTACCCGGAGCCGGTCGGGCACGAACGGACGCTGTTGGAGGCCACCTTGGCGGCCACCGACCTGGTCCTCGTCGCGCCGCTGTACTGGTACACGATGCCGACCAGCGCCAAGCTCTACCTCGACTACTGGTCGGCCTGGTTCCGGGTGCCCGGGCTGGCCTTCCGGGACGGCATGCGCGGGGGCACCCTGTGGGACGTCACCGTACTGGCCGGGACGGAGGAGCACGCCGAGCCGCTGATCGGCACCCTCAAGCTGACCGCCGAGTACATGGGGATGCGCTGGGGCGGCGCGCTGATCGGCAACGGGACCAAGCCGGGGGACGTCCTGCGCGACGAGCGGGCGCTGATCGCGGCCAAGTCCTTCTTCGCGGGCTGATCCGGCCGGAGACGGCTGGAGGCGGCCGGAGACGGCCGGAGGCGGCCCGGGGCAGTCCGGGCCGCCTCTGCGCGGACCGATGGATTCAAGCCACCCGGGCCCGTGCGATACCGTCTTCGCGGGCGTGTACCCGTCACTTTGCGGTCGTCCTTTGCCGAGGTGCAAAAGCCCTACCGTCGGACGGAGTTGGGCGATTCGGGCGCCCCGGGCCCGGTCGTGGAACGGAACCGGGCACCCGCCTTCCGAAGTGGCCGAATCGTTCGGTACTCTCCGTCGGAATTTCAGCTTCGCGGGGGAGTGGCGGCATCCACAGCCGCCCCCTCGCGCCCGGGCCTCGCCCGGACACTTCCGTGAGGTCTCCTTGTCCATACGTCGCAGTCTTGCCCTGGCCGGCGTCGCCGCGCTCACGTCCTCGCTGGTGCTCACCGGCGCCCAGGGCGCCATGGCCGTCGGCTCCACCGGCACCCCGTCCGCCGCCGCTCAGGCCGCGCAGGCGAACCACCAGAACCTCGACCTCTCGGTGCGGGGCGTCCCGGACACCTTCGTCGCCGGCGGTGACGCCCGCGTCTTCTCCTACCGGATCCAGAACTCGGCGAAGAACGACTTCGTCGCCTTCCCGCTCCTGAAGTTCAAGAACAAGGCCGGCTCGCTCAAGGCCAAGGACCTCAAGGTCGAGTACCAGCTGCCGGCCGGCCTGCCCGGCGGCGGCACCTGGCGGACCGGCTCGATCGCGCCCGGTGGCGGCGACGGCGACGACAGCGCCGTGCTGATCCTGCTCGGCGGCGTGAACGACGGCGGCCCCGCCGACGACGCGCTGCTCTACCTCGCCCCCGGCAAGCGGATCGACATCGACGTCCGGGTCTCCTTCACCAAGGACACCCCGCTGGGCAAGGCCGGCGTCGTCCCGGTGGTCTTCTCGGCCAACGCCGACGACGAGTCCGACAACGGCCACTTCAGCTGCGACGGCATCAAGGGCGCCGGCTTCACCATCAAGGCCGGTGGCGGCGGCAAGCCCACCCCGACCCCCACGCCCACCAAGACCGGCAAGCCGACCCCGACCACCAGCGCGTCGCCCTCGGCCACGACCACGGGGACCCCCACCACGGCGCCGACCACCCCGGCGCCGACCACCCCGGCCCCGACCACTCCGGCGCCGACCACCTCCGCGCCGACCACCCCGGCCACCGGCACCGCCTCGCCGTCGGCCTCCCCGACCGACTCCGGCGCGCCGGCCACCCCGGCCCCGACCGCCAGCAGCACCGACGTGCAGCAGCCGATCGACTTCCCGGTGGACGTGCCGAAGGTCACCCCGCCGAAGATCACCCCGGCCGTCGTCACCAAGGCCAAGACGGCCGCCGCCGACGCCGGCAAGACCCTCGCCACCACCGGTGGCGGTGACGACACCACCATGATCGCGGCCGCCGGTGGCGCCGTCCTGGTCGCCGGTGTCGGCACCCTCGTGGTGCTCCGCCGCCGCAAGGCCGGCCAGCAGGGCTGATCCGGGGCCGACCCGGGCCCGCCCGGAGCGGCTCCCGCTCGATCGACCCCGTGCCGCCCGGCCGCCGCCGGGGACGGACCTCCCGTCCCC
>NZ_JBHZCN010000009.1:0-132967 GCF_042755465.1 Kitasatospora sp. NPDC059160
ATCTACACTACTCATTTCCCCACTTCTCAGTTCTTTCCTCGAACAACACCCCCCATAAACATCACCCCCGCCCGTTGGGGCGCCGTTGCCCTCCGCCCCCCCCCACGGCCCCGGCCTCAACGGCCGGTCGTTCGAGGGGAGATCCTTCAGACCGCCGGGAAGATCTCAGCGTCCGGCTTGAGCAGCTGGCCCGGCTTCGGCGCGGTGCCGTCCACCAGGTAGCGGGTGACCAGCGCGTTCAGCGCCTTGCTGCGGCCGACGGCGCAGTGCTCGATGGAGTCGACGCTGACCAGCACGGCGTTGCCCAGCTCCTGCTGCATCCGCTGGGCGAACTTGTACTGGGTGGCCGGGTCGTAGAGGTTGCCGATCACCATCACGGTGTTGGAGGTCTTCTTGTTCCAGGGGCCGGTGAAGCGCTCGGCGTCCCGGGCCGGGGCGGGCCAGCTCGCGCACGCCGGGGCGTCGAAGGCCTGGTAGCGGCCGAAGGTCGGCGACTCCTTCTCCCACGCACGGGCGACGTTGGCGAACACCCGGTCGTTCGACGGGTACGGCTTGTCCTGGCAGTTGACGCCCATGTAGGAGTCGTCACCGGCGTACTCGGAGTCGGCCGGGGCCTCGCGCAGCGCCCGCGGGACGTTCACCGTGAGCTGGTTGGCCGCCTCGTCGGAGACGTCCGCCTTCGGCGCCAGCAGGGCGGCCGCGGCCGGCTTCTGCATCACCTGGTAGGTGGCCTGCAGCGACTTCGCCAGCGGAGCCAGCTTGGCCTGCGAGTACAGCGCGCTCGCCACCTCGCTGGTGAAGCTGCTCAGCGTCACCTTGGAGCCGTTCGACAGCGTGATCGGGCTGGTCCGCAGGTGGTCGCGGAGCTCGTCGAACTTGGCGCGGGTGTCGCCGTCGCCGAAGGCGCAGCGCGGGGCGCCGGCGGTCTGGCAGCGCTTGAGGAACTCGTCCAGGGCGATCTCGAAGCCGCCCGCCCGCTGGCGGTCGTACTCCAGGCCGTTGTGCAGGCGCAGGTCGGGGTCGACGTTGCCGTCGACGATGACCGCGCGCACCTTGTTCGGGTACATGGCCGCGTAGGTGGACCCGATCAGCGTGCCGTAGGAGAACCCGGCGAAGGTCAGCTGGGAGTCGCCGACGGCGCGGCGCATCCGGTCGAGGTCACGGACCACGTTGATGGTCGACATGTGCTCGATCAGCGGGCCGGCGTTCTTGCTGCAGGCGTCGGTGTAGTCCTGGTCGGCGTCCAGGGTCTCGTCGACCTCGGCCTTGGTGACGGGGACGCCCACCATGCGGTTGTTGACCGCGTCGGCCTCTTCCTGGGTCTTGAAGCACTTGAGCGGGTTGCTCCGGGCCACCCCGCGCGGGTCGAAGCCGACCAGGTCGAACTTGGCCTGCACCTCGGCGCCGAAGCGGGTGGTGGTCGCCCACATGTAACCGCTGCCGCCGGGGCCGCCCGGGTTCATGAACAGCGAACCGATCCGCTTGGCCGGGTCACTGGCACGGTGCCGCATCATGGCGATGCCGACCTTCTGGCCCGACGGGTCGTCGTAGTCCAGCGGCACGGGGTAGACGGCGCAGTCGAAGCCGCCCGGGTCCGGCTTGGTCGGGTCGGGGTTACAAGGCTTCCAGTCGACGGGGTCGACCTTCGCTTCGGCGGCCGCCGCACCCGGGGCCTGGTCGATCGGCGCGGCCGACGCGGCCACAGCGGTTCCGGTGACAAGGGCGAGCGCGCAAGTGACCGCTCCGGCCAACGTGGATATGCGGGACAAGGAACCTCCTCCGTGCTGAAAGGGCGGCCCCAGCCTGTCAGTCTGAGATCTCCCTGTGAAGACCTCGTAGCGGCGGAATTGTTTCGGACTTCCGGCCGCTCTCCCCGGAAACATTCTGTGAATGAACCAACTTGACGGTTGATTGACCTGACGGTGGTTCAACCACACCCGATCGGACGACGGGCGAGCGCCGACCGAGCCGTGGGTCGGCGGGCCGACCAGGTCCTTGATCCACTCGACGCGGCGCTCCTCGACCGAGCCCGGGCGCCGCATCCACTCCCCCGTGGACTCCGGCCCGTGCCCGGGACGCCCGCCGGGTCGGCCGGACGGGCCGGCCGGACGGGCCCAGGAGGCTCCGGGGCGGCAGGACGGCGGGGCGGCGGCGGGATGGCGGCGGGGCGGCGGCGGGCCTGCGGCGGGCGGCAGGGTAGCGCAATCAGGATGCATCCGGAACAAAGTAGGATGACTCAACTCCCGCGCTACGCGCGAAGAGTTCCATAAATGTTCCATTTGCCCGATTTACCACCGCTTCACACGCCCGGAGCCCCCCTCATGGACAACACGTCCACCGCCGACACCGCCGCCGGCGCGATAGAGACGCGCGGAATCGAACCCGTCCCCGACCACGAGCGTCAGGGCAGAGTCCGCGAGCTCTTCCCGACCTGGGTCGCGGCGAACATCAGCGTCCTGCTGCTCACCATGGGTGCCGCCCTGGTGGTGCTGAACCAGCTCAACTTCTGGCAGGTCCTGATCGTCGCCGCGTGCGCCGCGCTCGTCTCGTTCGGCCTGGTCGGCGTGCTGTCGGTCTCCGGCAAGTGGGGCGGGGCCCCGGGCGCGACCCTCTCGCGGGCCACCTTCGGGGTGCGCGGGAACCTCTTCCCCGGCGCGATCCTCTGGATCGCCCGGTTCGGCTGGGAGACGATCAACGCCGTCACCGGCGCCTACGCCGTGCTGACCGTGCTCGACCTGGTCTTCGGTGTCAAGAGCAACACCGCGCTGATCGTGATCACCCTGTTCGCCTTCGTCGCCTGCACCTTCCTGGTCTCCGGCATGGGCCGGAAGGCGCTCAACGTCTGCAACACCTGGTCGACGTACCTCTTCGGCGTGTTCAGCGTGCTGGTGCTGGGCTACCTGATCGCGACCATGCACTGGAGCGAGGTCTTCTCCAAGCCCGCGGGCACCACCGCGATGGTGGTCGCCGGCATCGGGACCATCGCCGCCGGCGGCATCAGCTGGGTCCCCACCGGCCCGGACTTCGCCCGCTACCTGCCGCACTCCGCCTCCGGCAGGAAGATCGTCGGCGTGACGGTCTCCGGCGCCGGCCTGGTCATGGTGCCGATGGTGCTGATGGGCGCCGTGATGGCGGTGGCCTCCCCCGGCCTGGCCCAGGCCGCGGACCCGGTCTCCTTCCTCGGCGACCTGCTGCCGACCTGGCTGGCCGTGCCCTACCTGCTGACCGCGATCGTGGGCATGCTGCTGATCAACAGCCTGTCCATGTACTCGGCCGGCTTCACCGCGCAGACCATGGGCGTCAAGCTGCCGCGCGCCCTGGCCGTCAGCATCAACGCCGTGATCTCGCTGGTCGGCGGCCTGCTGCTGATGCTGGTCGCGAAGAGCTTCCTGGGCTCCTTCATCACCTTCCTGATCCTGCTCGCCGTCTCCTTCTCCGCCTGGATCGGCGTCTACGCGGTGGACATGTTCCGGCGCCGGACGCGCGCGGTGCGCTACGACGCCGCCGCCCTGATGGACACCACCCGGAACAGCCGCTACTGGTACGCGGGCGGTTTCTGCTGGCAGGCGATGGTCTCCTGGGTGCTCGCGCTGCTGTTCGGGCTCGCCTTCACCAAGTGCGACTGGTTCGCCGGCCCGCTCTCCGACACCCCCGTCGGCAAGTACGGCCTGGCCTGGGCCGCCACCATCGTGATCTCCGGCGCGATCATGGCCGCGCTCCCCACGCCCCGGGAGAACACCCCGGCCACCCCGGCCACCCCCGACCGGTCGGCCGCCGAGCAGGCCGAGCGGACCGAGCGGACCGACCAGGTCACCGTCTGACCCCGGCCGCACCCCGGGCCCGCACCCCGGGCCCACACTCCGGACCGCCCGGTCGCAGCGACTCAGCCGAGTCGGGGCGACCGGGCGGTCCCGTTTCCCTCTGCCCTTGACGCACTCCCCGTGGAACGACGACCGCGGGTCTCAGCCGGCCACCGGGCTGCCGACCCGCAGCAGGTTGCCGCTGCGGTCGACGAGGGCGAACTCCCGCATCCGGTAGTCGGTGCCGCCCACCGGCGTCAGCCGGCTGCCGGTGGCCGGGTCGGCCTCGACACCGATCCGCTCCCACTCCCGGTGCCACGCGTCCGCGTCCCGGACCTGGAGGTAGCAACTGCTGGCCGTCGTCAGCGGATCCACCCCCGGTTCATGGCGGAAGTGCAGCTCGACCGTGCCCCGGACGACGATCAGGTAGCCGTCCGGCCCGTCCCAGCGGCCCCGGGGCTCGAAGCCGAGCCGGCCGTAGAACTCCTGGGTCTCGTCCAGGTCCCGGCTCGGCAGGACCGGAACCGCGTACTCGTCCATGCCGCCACCCTATCCGCCGCCCCGGAGCGGGGTGCTCGGACTGCTCAGCGCCTCCTCTCGTACCTGGTCAGGAGGACGCCGTCGGGAAACGTCCGCGTCTCCACCAGGTTCAGGTCCACCCAGCCGTCCAGCGCGGTGAAGAACGGCGTGCCGCCGCCCACCAGGACCGGGTGGGTGGCGATCACGTACTCGTCGATCAGCCCGGCGCGCATGGCCGCCCCGGCGAGCGTCGCGCCGCCGATGGTCATCGGGCCGCCGTCCTCGGCCTTGAGCCGGGTGATCTCGCTGAGCGCGTCGCCGGTGACCAGGCGGGCGTTCCAGCCGACCGTGTCGATCGTCGAGGAGAACACCACCTTCGGCGTGTCCCGCCAGTTCCGCGCGAACTCGACCTCCGCCGGGGTGGCGTCGGGCCGCTGGTCGCCGGTCGGCCAGTAGGAGCTCATCGTCTCCCACAGCTTGCGCCCGTACAGCGACAGGCCGCTCGCCAGCTCGTGGTCGAGCCAGTACTGGAAGAGCTCGGGGCTCGGCGGTCCGCTCCAGCCGATGTCGTCGCCGGCCGCGGCGACGTAACCGTCCAGGGTCAGATTCATGCCGTAGATCAGTTTCCGCATGGCCCGGCCTTCCGTCCGTGGGTGTCCGGCGTCCAGACCAGCGTGAGGACCGTTGTCGTCCCCCGCCACCTGCCGCTGCGCGACGACGTCATGTCGCTACCTTCGCACTGCCTCGGGGGACGTCCTCCTCGGAGTCGCCCTGCCCGCGCGTACGGTCCAGCTCGCGCCATTCCGCCCGCAGTCCGGCCAGATTCGTGGTGAGGAAGTACGCGGCGCCGCAGGTGAGCAGCACCGGAAGGAGCCCGACGGCGGCCACCGCCGCACCGGCCAGCAGCCCGCCGAGAGGGATCCCGGCCCAGGCCAGCGAGTCACCGAGGGCGTTGACCCGGCCCAGCATCCGGCGCGGCACCCGCTCGACGAGGACGGCCCCCAGCACCGGGTTGACGAAGCCGGCACCGAACCCGCTGACCGCGAAGACGGTCAGTACCACCCCCACCGGGGCGCCGGAGGCGAGGACCAGGAACCTCGGCGCCCCGGCGAGCAGGAATCCGGTGAGAAGCACCGCCCGCCGCCGCAGCCGGTGCGCGACGGCCGCGGCGATCAGGCTCCCGCCGACCGCCGCGGCTCCCGTCACGCCGCCCATCAGGCCGATCGCGGTCGGCCCGTTGCCCGACTCCCTGGCCCAGACGGGTACGAGCACCGAGCCGAACGCCGCGTCCAGCAGGTTGGTGATGCCGACCATGACGATGACGGTGAGCAGCAGCGGCTCGCCGCGCAGGAAGGTGAAGCCCTCGCCGAACCGCCGCCAGTAGCCCGGTCCCGTCTCCCCGGCCGGCGAGGGGGGCTTCCTCGGCCGCGTGTCCCATGCCGCGGGGCAGCGCGAGTTTGATGATCACTGATCCGAGGGCGAAGCAGCCCGCGTTGACGGCGAGCCCGGTCAGGGGACCGAGCAGGGCCACCAGGGATCCGCCGACGGCCAGGCCGACGGTGGAGGCGAGCCGCTCGATCACACCGGCCAGACCGGTGGCCCGTTCCAGCGGCACCCGGCCGCGCTCGGCCGCCTCCGGGACCATCACCTCCTTGGCCAGGTCGCCGGGGCCCCGGGCCGCGCCGATCAGCGCGACGAGAACCAGCAGTAGGGGAAAGGAGAGCAGGTCCAGGGCGTGGAGCAGGGGAACCGCGGCAGCGGCGGTCGCGCTGGCCAGATCGGTGGTCCAGGAGACGGCCCGCGGGCCGATCCGGTCCACCAGCGGTCCGGTGAACGCCTTGACCACCACGTAGGGAGCCATCTCGCAGAAGGCCACCAGTCCGGTCCGGGTGGCGCTGCCGGTGGTGACGAGGACGAACCAGGGCAGTGCCACGACGGAGATCCGCGTGCCGGTCAGCGACACGACCATGGCCGCCAGCACCCCGCCCAGCGGCCGTAAGGACCTCTTGCCGGGTATGCCGCCGGCCTCCGGGGCGTCGTCGGTCATGACCTCGGACTTCCTTCCGCTTCCTGGGGGCCGGAGGGGAGCGACGACGTGGCCGGCGCGTCCGGTTCGGGCAGGATCTGCGTGATCACGGCGACCCGTTCGGCCCCCTCGGGGGCACCGGCCGCGGTCTCCGGCGTGTCCCGCCGGTAGCGCGCGATGACCTCCGCCAGCTCCCGGTACAGGGCGGCGGCTTCCTCGGGCGTGAGCCGCAAGGCCCAGTCGCTCATGTCGAAGGTGTTCCGCCAGGCGCGGGGCATCGTCTGGAGCCCGTTGAGGGCTTGCTGGGTGCGCAGGGTGTAGATCGCGGCGACGGACTGCTGGTAGGCCAGTGCGGCCTCGGGCTCCCGCTCGGCCAGCTCCGGTTCGTTGAACCAGGTGGTCCGGTGCACCGAACGCCACCAGCGTTCGCGCGCGTTGCCGCGTTCGGTGTCCTCCTCGACGAAACCGGCCGCGCCGAGCTGCCGGAGGTGGTAGCTGGCCGTACCGGAATTCACGCCCAGCCGCTCGGCGAGGCGGGTGGCCGTCGACGGGCCGTGCTTCCGCAGCAGCCCGACCAACTGCACGCGCACCGGATGCGCCAGGGCGCGCAGCCCCTTGGCATCCAGGACGACCGAGTCCTCATCACCCTGCGGGCCGTCCGGCCCCTCCACTGCATCAGCCATGCGACACACGGTAGTCCGCAAAGAGTTCTTTGCGAAGAGTTATTCGCGAAGAACTCTTCGCGGTTCGGTTCGCCTGCGAAGTGCCGCCGCTCACCCGTCGACCGTCGCGCAGCACCGTCAGTGCCGGGCTTCAGTGCCGGGCATCAGTGCCGGGCGAGGCCGGCCTCGCGGGAGAGGTCGGGGTCCTCCGGGGCGCCGAGGACGAGGATCTGGAGGGCCGCGCCGACGTAGACGACCAGGAGCCGGGCGATCCTGCGGGGCGTGCTGGGCATGGTGGTTGTCCCTTTCTCTCGTTCGCTCGTTCACTCGTTCGCTCACCGGAGGGTGCTGCCGGGGGTCACCAGGAGGTGGCGTCGTCCATCGACTGCTGCCAGTAGGTGACCTTGAGGGAGTCGTCCACGTAGACGCCCTTCGCGGGCAGCGAGGGCTGGGACCGGGCACCGACGCTCTCGTTGCCGGACGGGCCGTGGAAGTAGACGACCAGGGAGTTCACCGTGTGGCCGTTGGCACTGTCGGTGCCGTCGGTGGAGGACAGGTTCACGGAGGCGTAGCCGGACTCGCCGGGCTTGAGCGTGACGACGGCCTGCGGCTTGGAGTCGGTGATCACCGGGGGCACGGACTGGGCCTCCCCGAACCGGACCGCCGGGTAGCCGTACAGGTAGCAGGTGCCGCTACCAGTGTTGGTGACCGTGAGCAGCATGTGGTTCACGGGGCGGTTCAGCGGGGCGGCCGTCGTCCGGGTGTTGTCGCCGGTGCAGGTGACCGGCTTGGCCGCCTCCGGCGCCGGCCCGCCGGACGACTTGGACGCGGGGGCGCTCGCCCCGGGCTTCGCACCGGTGGACGCCGCTGCGGCGGCCGAGGGCTTCCCGGTGGTACCGGCGCTGCCCGCCGGAGCGGCGGGCGAGGGCGAGGCGGGCGAGGGCGAGGCGGAACCGGCGGCCCGGAGGGTCGGGCCGGTCGTCGTCGAGATGTCCCCGGTGTCCCCGTTGCCGGTGCAGGCGGAGACCGACAGGGCGGCGAGCACGACACCCACGGCGGCGGTGGCCAGCCGGGTGCGGGAGGTACGGGAGGTACGGACGGACATGGGCTCGGGCCCCTTCGGCAAGCGGTCGAACCGTACGTCGACCGGATGACCGAAGCCTGCGGAACGGTCCGTCCCGGCCGCCAGAGCCAACGCCCCGTTGGGGACACTGGAACAGCGAAAGGGCCTCTGACCTGCGGGAACGATGCGCCCCTGGAACGCCGAAACGGGACGCCGAGGGGCCTGGCGGGCCCGCGCGCCCCGCCGTCAGTGCGGGTGCCGGTCGGACCGTTCGTTGTCCTGCGTCGCCCGGAAGGCAGCGCGCCACGCCGCGTCGAGGCCCTCGCGGGCCGCCTCGATCCCGGCGGCGGTGTTGCCGCCGGGAACCGCGACCCGCTCGATCACCTCGGTCGGCGTGGCGCCGCCGCCGACCAGGCGGCCCGCCGCCTCCAGGCTGCAGCTGACCAGCCGCTCCGCCAGCTCCCTCGGCAGCGGGGCGCCCCGCTCGCACTGGGCCCGGGCCATCGACACCGCGGCCTCGGCCAGCAGGGCCGGGCCGCAGGACGCCAGGTCCGTCGCGGCGCGGCCCTGCTCCTCGCCGATGACGCACGGGGTGGAGAACGACCGCAGCAACGCCAGGAGGTTCTCGGTCGCCGCCTCCGTCATCCCGGGCCCGGGCACCAGGAGCGTCGCGCCGGCGCCGATCTCGTTGCCCGCACTGGGGATCAGCTTGGCCACCGGGCCCGGCACCGCCCCGGCCAGCACCGACAGCGGCTGCCGGTTGCTGATGGTGACCACGACGTGGTCAGCGGTCAGCCCGGGTCGCAGGTCGCCCAGGACGGCGGACAGGGCCGACTGCGGCGTGCACAGGACGAGCAGCGCCGCGGCGCCGGGCAGCTCCCGCAGGGGCGTGATCCGCACGCCGGGGACGGCCCGCCGGAGCTGCTCGACGCTCGCGGCGGAGCGCCCGCTGGCGTGGAGGCCGCCCGGCCCGACGGCCCGGCCGAAAGCCGCCGCCAAGGTCCGGCCCATGCGGCCCAGGCCGACGATTCCCACCGTTCGAAGCTCGCTCATGGCGGCAAGCATCGCAGATGTCGATCACCGGTCTCCGGCCGCCGAATCACCGGCAGCGACACCACCGGCGGCACCGCCGGGGGCACCGCTGGCGGCACCGCGGGCCCGAACGCTTCACCCGGGCCACCGCCCCGTGTTGCCGATCGGTGTTGCCACCCCGGAAACGGCGGCGCAACGGGGCCCGGACCGTCCATGCTGTGACGCACCGTCAGCGCGACCAGAACAACCCACCGATACTGCGAGGATGGTGCCGTTGTGCAGCCCGTAGAACGCCGGGGGGTGACCGGGTGGGGAACCTGCAACCGCTGAGCCCCGATCTGAACGAGGAGTGCCGCGCCTTCGCCGAGGCCCTGCGCAGCCTGTTCGCGGGGTTGTGGCCCACGGTGTCGGTGCGCCGCTACAGCTCGCGCCGGCACCTGAGCCCGGGTGCGCTGTCCCGCTACCTGTCCGGGCAGCGGATCCCGTCCTGGCAGTTCGTCCAGGACCTGCTCACCGACGTGGGCGCCGACCGGGGCACCGTCGCCACCCTGGAGACCGTCGAACTCCTCCGCTCCCTCCACGCGGCCGCGCTGAGGACCAGTGCCTCGGTGGGCCACGCCGTCCAGCAGCTGCAGTTCCAACTGGCCGAGGCCGACCGGCTGTCACGGCGCTCGGCCGCCCACAGCGACGTCCTGGGCGACGCCCTGCTCGACAAGAACCACCGCATCGCCGACCTGGAACTGCGCCTCAACCAGCTGGAGAGCGACTGGGCGCGGGAGCGCGCCCGTGCGGACGAGGTCGCCGTCTACGCCGACGACCGCGCGGACCTGCTCCTGGAGAAGCAGGACCTGGAGAAGGAGGTCGCCCGGCTGGAGACCGAGTTGGGCGAGGCGCTCCGGCGCCGGCTGGCCGCCGAGGCCCGCTGCGAACTGCTGGAACGCCAGCTGATCGCGGCGGAGCAGCAGGCCGGCGAGGACCCGCTGCGGATCGAGGCTGCCGCCACGGCCGACACCGCCGACACCGCAGCCCCCACCGCCACCGGTCGGCCCAGGGTTCTGGTGGTCGACGACCAGCCCTCGAACCTGGTGGCCCTGGAGGCCGTCCTCGCGGCCGCCGACTGGGACGTGCTGGCCGTCACCTCCGGCCCGGACGCGCTCAAAGCGCTGCTCCAGCACAACGACATCGCCGTCATCGTCCTGGACGTACAGATGCCCGGCATGGACGGCTACGCGACCGCGGCCCAGATCAAGGGCCGCGCCCAGACCCGCGACATCCCGATCATCTTCGTCACCGCGATCGGCTCCGACCCGGAGAACGTCCTGCGCGGCTACGACGCGGGGGCGGTCGACTTCATCGTCAAGCCCTTCGACCCCTGGCTGCTGCGCGCCAAGGTCACCGCCCTGACCGGCATGTACCTGAACTACCGCGGCACCCCCCGCCCCGCCCCCGCGAACCGCCCCCCGCACACCACCACCGACTGGCTCCTGCCCTCCACCACCACCCCCGCTCCCCCGCACCAGCCGCCCTGACCACACCCCCGCCCCGGCTCCCCCCGCCCGGGCGGAGCCCTCATGGCCGGGCCGTCAGTCCGGACGATCAGCAGGGCACAGTGGGACTACGGGTGACGTGCGCTGTCGTCCAGTCCGGCGTTCCCCTGCCAGGGCTGAATTCGAGCCGCTGGGAGTCGCCGCCCAACAGTTCGGCGCACACCGTGCCCTCGGCGTTCACGGAGCCGTCCACGTTCAGCAGCGTGACGACGAGTCCGAACTGCCTGGCGAGCCCGGTGTTCGGATCGTGCGAGGTCACATCGAGGAGGAGGTCGACGGTCGTGGTGTTGACGGGGTTCGCCGCGCTCATCCTGACGCTGTAGTCGCCGACCGTGTAGGCCTGGGCGAACGCCTTCCGCTGCGCTGCCGCCGTCCTGGCGGCAGCAGCCGAGGCTTCTGCCGCAGCCGAGGCTGACGCCGAGACAGCGGCCGACGCCGCGGCCGAAGCGGAGGCAGCCGCGGACGCCGATGCCGCGGCAGGGTCCCCGGCCCGCGCGGCGGCCGACGCCCCGCCGGCCGCCGCCGACGACGCCCCCGCACCGACATGGCCGGGACCACCGCCGGTTCCCTGCCCCGCCAGCGCGGCCGCCAGCACGCCGTCGGGGGACTCCGCCGGCTCCGGCCTGCCGTCCTCCGGAGTCAGCTCCTGGGCGCTCGCCGAACCGATGTGACAGGTCAGATCACGGTCGGTGACGCTGTCCAGAATCCCGGCACCGGCGATGGTGTGCCGGCCGGGCGGCACGTAGTAGAGCATGCGGCCGGCGTCGAAGGCGTGGCGCTCGGTGCTGGTGCAGGCGAGGTCGATCGTGTACGCCAGCATGCGGGGAGAACGGTTGTCGACCGATATCGCGCACCGCTCCGTTCGCATCCGACCGCCCAGGGCGGGATCGGCGCCTTCGGATGCACACAGGACGAGTCCGACGTCCGCGCTGCGGTCCCGATCCACCACCGACGAGGAGCAGCCGGACAACGTCGGGACGGCCGCCAGAGCCGCAGCGACGCAAGCGGAGGTGACGGCGGAGGCGGCCATGGAAGCACGGCGCATGGAGGGGCGCTCCTGAGCTCGGGGCGGGACGACGCCGACATCCTGCCGCAGAACGCGCCCCGCGGGTGGGGTGATCCCGACTACGGGGCACCGACCCGGTTCCGCAGCCGGAGCGCGTGCAGGGTCAGCCCCGGGGCGTCATGTCGTCGAGGAGGTGAACGAGTTCGGCGGGCCTGGTGACCATGGGCCAGTGGCCAGTGGCCAGTGGCCTGTGGCCGGAGTCGATGTCGACGAAGTCGACGTGCTCGGCCCGGGCGAGTCCCGGGGCCTCACCCGCGGCGATCCGCACCCGGGCCTGCCACGGGGTGAACTCCGGGCAGACCACCACGACCGGGACCAGGTAGCGGCGTCGGTCCGTCAGCCGGACCACGCCTCTGGCCGCCCGCTTCGCCGCCGCCGTGTCCGACCCCGGGGATCCCGCCCGTCCTTGAGCGCCGAACGCCCCTGCGGACCGCAGCACTTGGCGGCCGCCGCCGCTCCTGGCAGGATGCCGGGACGACGGGGCAGTGGACGAACCACCGGGGGGCGGACTGTGAGCATCCACGTCAGCTACGAGCTGACGGCCGAGGAGGAGTACCGCGGGGTGCGGCGGGCGTACCGGCGCCGCTTCGCGGTGGTCCGGGCCTGCTGCGCGGTGCTCGTGGCCTGCGGCATCGTCCTGTTGGTGACAGGTGGCCAGCCGGCGCTCGGCGTGGTGCTGGTGGTGGTCGCGCCGCTGCTCGCCTTCTGGCAGTCGTTCGTCACCAGGCTCGGCGTCGCCCGCCACCGGGCGGAGTACCCCGGCCCGCTGACCATCACCTTCAAGGACAGCGGCTGCGCCTTCACGACGGGGAACTTCCGGCAGCCGTTCTCCTGGTCGCGCTTCACCCGGATCACGGACGACCGGGACCACCTGTACCTCTACGCCCGCGGTGAACTCCCGGTGGCCGTACCGAAGAGCGAGTTCCACCCCTACGAACTCGGCGAACTGCTGCGGGTGTTGCGGTCCAGGCCCAACTACCGCCCGCCGCGGCGCCCTTCCTGACCCCGGCCGCACGGCGGTCGAGCGCCCCAGCGCTCGGCGTGGTCGGCCTCGCACCGGCGGCGAACCACCGACCCGCTGGCATGTCCGCGGCCGAAAGTTCGCAGGTCAAAGGTCTGTTCACGGAGCCCGGGCCGGTCTAGCATTCCGGGTCACAGCAGCCCCACCACCCCCTTGCGGAGCTGCTGGGCAGACCGGCCCACGCCCCCACGTCGGCCGGTGCCTCCCACGGCCGGGACCGCGGGCCTCCCCGTCCCCGCGGTCCCGGCCGGCCCGCACGCTGTCGGTGCCCGCCGCTACAGTCGGCCACCGACGACCGGACGGACGAGCAGGCGCGGAGCGGCGGAAATGAAGGGTTTCACGGGGGACTTCGAGCACCACGCCGGGCACCGTCGAGCCCACCGGGCCGCCCTCGACCACCTCCTCGCCCTGGTCGCCGCCTCCCCCCTGGGGGAAACCCTGGTGCTGCGCGGAAGCATGGTGATGCCGGCCTGGGTGGGGGACGACGCACGGGAGCCCGCCGACCTCGACTGGATCGTCCCGCCGCCGCCGCTGATCCCCGTCGATCCCGGGCACCCGTACCCGTACGTAGCGGAACCGGCAACCGTCCAGCAGTGGCCGGAAGCCGCCGACGGTGCCGCCCGGTACGAGATCTGGGCCTTCGAGGAGTTCGACACACCCGGCCTGCGACCCGTGGTCGCACCCGAAGGACTGCACTGGATCAACGCGGCGGAGCCGGAGGCCGACCCACCCCACCGGGCCCTGCTCGACCTGGTACGCGAGCAGCCGACGGCCGCCCCGGGGCTGACCCTCGACCCGGCCGCCGCCCGGCTCGACGGCGACTGGACCTACTCGGAGTACGACACCCCGGGCATCCGCCTGGTCATCCCCTGGCGGGCCGACGGCCTCCCGCCCGGCGAGGTGCGACTGGACTTCGCCCGCGACGAGCAGTTGCCCGAGGCCCCCGTGTGGACGGCCGTCCCCCGGGGCGACGGCGCTGCGCCGACGCCCGTGCGGACCGCGAGCCGCGAGCTGTCGCTCGCCTGGAAGTTGTTGTGGCTGCACGCCGACTCCGCTGCGGAGGGCCGCGCCAAGCCCAAGGACCTCTACGACGCCGTCCTGCTCGCGGAGGCCGCCGGCTCCGGCCCCTCCCCGCAGCTGCTGCACCGGGTGTTCCGCCACGGACCCGGCACCTCGGCGAGCGCGACCACCCCGCACCTGGACACCCTCTCCCTCCCACCCGGGGCCTGGGACGACTTCCGGGCACAGCACCCCTGGGTCCGGGGCGCGGCCCAGGACTGGCTGACCCGCCTGCGCCGAGCCCTGACCGGGCCCTGACCGGACACTGACCGGGCACCGACCGCCCGGAGGGGCCGTAGCGTGCCGTCGCCCGGCCTGCCTCCCGGGCACGGGTGACCGGGGCGGCTTGACCAGGAACTGATGAGGCGCCATATTACTTTCATGACGCAGCACCCCGAGACCGGCCCCGCCGCCCCCAGCATCGAGCAGGCCCGTCGGCAGATCGCCCGCTACGGCCTGTCGGCCGATCCGCAGGCGATCCTGGTCGCGGCCCGGCTGATGGCGGCGGGGGCACGGATCGGGCAGGCCGGGGAGGTCCACTTCGGGCGGTTCGGCCTCTCGACCGGCCGGTACCGGCTGCTGGCGGACCTGGAGGACCACGGCGGCGAGAAGTCGCCGTCCCAGCTCGCGGCGACCCTCGGGGTCTCCCGGGCGACCGTGACCGGCCTGGTCGACGGGCTGGAGCGGGAGGGGCTGGTGGTCCGCCGGCCGTCGACCGAGGACGGCCGCGGCAACGTGGTGATCCTGACCGCGCGCGGCGCCGACCGGCTGCGCGAACTCGCTCCCGAGCACTTCGCCCGGATGCAGTCGCTGGTCGGCGGCCTCAGCGTCGAGGAGCGCGCGACCTTCCTGGACCTGCTGGCCCGGGTCGTCGCGGGCATCGACGCCCTCACCGAGGACTGACGCCCCGCACCACCCGAGACCCGATACCCGAGAGCAGCGAGCACCACCCGAGCCCGAGGCGGGCCGCCGAGCGGTCCGCCTTCTCTACACCGTAATAGTTAGGCACCTAAGTACAAATACTTAGGCACCTCACCACATCCATCGAGGAGCAACCGTGAGCAAGAAGGCCCCCGGGGCACCCCCGCCCTTCATCCTGTGGCGGGAGGTGCTGACCTCCTACGCGATGCCCGCCGTCAGCGCCGCGATCGGTGGGGCCGTCACCCGGCAGCCCCAGCTGGTCGTCGCCGCCTTCACCACCATCGGCGGCACCTCCGCCCTGGTGGCCGCCGCGCTCGGCGCCGCGCTCCGCCGCCGTCCGGCCCGGCCCGCGCCACCCCGGACACCCCGGGCACTCGCGGCCGCCGCCTCCGGGCTGTTCGCCGCCGCACTCGGCCTCGCCGCCGGCCTGGCCGCCGCGCGCTGGCTCCCACACCTGCCGCACCTCCCGCACCTGCCGGCGCTCGCCGACAGCCCCTGGCTGCGGCGGCTTCCGGTCGACCTGCCGGTCTCCTCGGCGATCGCCGGGACCATCACCACCTGGCGCTGGCGCGGCAGCCGGCCCACCCGGGAACCGCAGCACCGACTCTCCGGCAACACGACCACCCCCCGACCCGAAAGGCAGACATCATGATCGTCATCATGGGCGCCGGAGGCGCCACCGGCGGTGCCACCCTGCGCAGCCTGGCCGCCCTGGGCGCACCGACCCGCGCCCTCAGCCGCGACCCCGCCCGGCTGGCCGCCACGCTGGACGACCACACCCTCGCCCGGACCACCACCCTCCCGGCCGACGCCGCCGACCCGGCCTCGCTGCGCCGGGCGTTCCAGGGCGCGCACCAGCTGTTTCTCACCATGGCCAACGGCCCGCGCCAGGTGCAGTACGAACTGGCCGCGATCGAGGCGGCCGTCGACTGCGGCGTGGAGCACATCGTCAAGGTGTCCGCCCCCGCCGCCGAACCGGACTCCCCGGTCGCCGTCTCCCGGGGCCACCACCTGGTCGAGGAGCACCTGCGGTCGCTGCGCGTCACCACGACCGTCCTGCGGCCGTACGCCTTCCTGCAGAAGCTGCTGCTGCTGGCACCCGGCGTGGCGGCCGGCGGGGTGCTGCACGGCGCGATGGGGCAGGCCCGGTGCAACTACGTGGACGTCCGGGACATCGGCGACGCCGCGGCGGAGGTCCTGACCCGCCCGGAGCTGGCCGGCGGCAGCTACCCGCTCACCGGCGGGCGCGCCTACAGCTACCCGGAACTCGCCGCACTGCTGGGCGAGCTGCTGGGCCGGCCGGTCCACTACCTCGACCTGGCGCCCGGCGAGCTGCACGCCCACCTGGTCGGCCGGGCCGGGATGCCGGACTGGCTGGCCGCCCACGTGGTGGAGATCCAGCAGCTCGCGGTGGTCCGCAAGGAGGTGCCGGACGACACCTTCATCCGCCTGACCGGACGCTCCCCGCGCAGCCTGGCGGCCTTCCTCAGCGAGCACCTGCACCTCTTCCGCTGACCGTCCGACCCCCTGGCGGGCCGGATCCGGCCCGCCGGGCCCGGCCCGCCACCCGAACGGAGCAGCATTTCCTGTGGCATGGGTCACGATCGGAAAATCGACCTGACGATCCGTCAATTCGACTGACGAATCGTCACATCGACACGAACGGGCATCAGTTGTCAGCTGATGGAACATCAGATTCGGCCGCTCAAGGCGAAGTTGACCCTTCTGCTGCCCACTGCCGGTTCGCCGCCCCGGGGCTACCATCGGTCGGGTTGTCCGCTCCGGCCCCGGAGCGGGGTCACCCGTCGAACAGGTGATCCCGCCGCCCCAGGGGCCGGACATCGGTAGGAACGGGGCGAGGACAGAGGAGCGCACGGGCTGCCATGACCGCTGAACCGAGCCACCCGAAGCAGAACGCCACGCCGCCGCGGCCCGCGCCGCAGCCCGCGCCAGGGCCCAGGACGGGGCCGGGGACGGAGCCGGGGACGGACTCCGCCCCGACCCCCGCCGCGCCGCCCAGGGCCCTGTTCCCCGGCCGCCCGGCCGCCGCCCCGCGCACCCTGGTCGACGTCCTGGACGCCACCGTGCGCGCCCACCCCGACGAGCCGGCCCTCGACGACGGGCGCACCGTGCTCAGCTACCGGGCCCTGGCCGCCGAGGTGGAGCAGCTGCGCCGCCGCCTGGCCGCCGCCGGGATCGGCCCGGGCGACCGGGTCGGCGTCCGGGTGCCCTCCGGCACCAACGACCTGTACGTCTCGATCCTCGCCGTGCTCGCGGCCGGCGCCGCCTACGTCCCGGTGGACGCCGAGGACCCGGACGAGCGCGCCCAGCTGGTCTTCGGCGAGGCCGCCGTCGCCGCCGTGCTCGGCGCCGAGCGCGCCCTGACCGGCACCGCCGAGCGCGCCCTGAGCAGCAGCGCGGAGCGCCCGCCCGCCCCGGGGCGCCGCCCCTCCCCCGCCGACGACGCCTGGATCATCTTCACCTCCGGCTCGACCGGCAGGCCCAAGGGCGTCGCGGTCACCCACCGCAACGCCGCCGCCTTCGTCGACGCCGAGGCCGCGCTCTTCCTCCAGGAGGAGCCGATCGGCCCCGGCGACCGGGTGATGGCCGGCCTGTCGGTCGCCTTCGACGCCTCCTGCGAGGAGATGTGGCTGGCCTGGCGGCACGGCGCCTGCCTGGTGCCCGTCCCGCGCTCCCAGGTGCGCAGCGGCGCCGACCTGGGCCCGTGGCTGGCCGAGCAGGAGATCACCGTGGTCTCCACCGTCCCGACCCTGGCGGCGCTGTGGCCCGCGGAGGCGCTCAACGAGGTCCGGCTGCTGATCTTCGGCGGCGAGGCCTGCCCGCCCGAGCTGGTGCAGCGCCTGGTCACCGAGGGCCGCGAGGTGTGGAACACCTACGGCCCGACCGAGGCCACCGTGGTCGCCTGCGCCGCCCTGCTGACCGGTGACGGCCCGGTCCGGATCGGCCTGCCGCTGGACGGCTGGGACCTCGCCGTGGTCGACGAGGCCGGGGAGCCGGTCGCGCCCGGCGGCACCGGGCAGCTGGTGATCGGCGGGGTCGGCCTGGCCCGCTACCTCGACCCGGAGAAGGACGCCGAGAAGTACGCCCCGCTGCCCTCGCTGGGCTGGGAACGCGCCTACCGCAGCGGCGACCTGGTCCAGGCCGACCCGGCCGGCCTGCTGTTCCTCGGCCGCACCGACGAGCAGATCAAGCTCGGCGGGCGCCGGATCGAGCTCGGCGAGGTGGACGCCGCGCTGCAGGCACTGCCCGGCGTGGCCGGCGCGGCCGCGGCCGTACGGACCGCGCGCGGCGGCAACCAGCTGCTGGTCGGCTACCTGGTGGTCCAGGACGGCTTCGACCGCGAGCAGGCCGTGGAGCGGCTGCGCGCCGAACTGCCCGCCGCCCTGGTGCCGCTGCTCGCCCCGGTGGAGACCCTGCCCACCCGCACCTCCGGCAAGGTCGACCGCAACGCCCTGCCCTGGCCGCTGCCCGAGCTGGAGGCCGCCGGGCCGGGCGAGCGGCTGTACGGCACCGAGGCCTGGCTGGCCGAGCAGTGGTCGGAGATCCTCGGCGTGCAGGTGGCCGGGGCCCGGGACGACTTCTTCGCCATCGGCGGCGGCAGCCTGGCCGCCGCCCGGCTGACCACCCTGCTGCGCACCCGCTACCCGAACGCCGCGGTGCTGGACATCTACCAGCACCCGACGCTGCGCAAGCTCGCCCGCCACCTGGAGCGCACGGCCACCGCCGACGGCGAGACCCGTACCGTCACCCTGGTGCCGACCAGGGCCAAGCTGCTCCAGCTGCTCCTGCTGGTCCCGCTGTTCACCGTGGTCGGCCTGCGCTGGACGGTCGCCCTGCTGGCCGCCGGGAACCTGCTCGCGCACGTCGGCGACTACCCGTGGGCGCCCACCGCCTCCTGGTGGGCGGTCGGTGCGGGCGCGCTGCTGCTGTACAGCTCGCCGGGCCGGCTGGCGATCGGGGCCGGCGGAGCCCGGCTGCTGCTGCGCGGTCTGCGTCCCGGCAGCTACCCGCGCGGCGGCGCCGTGCACCTGCGGCTGTGGGCGGCCGAGCGGCTCGTCGAGCTGAGCGGCGCGAGCGCGCTGTCCGGCGCCTGGCTGGTCCCCTACGCCCGGGTGCTGGGTGCCAAGGTCGCGAAGGAGGTGGACCTCCACTCGCTGCCGCCGGTGACCGGGATGCTCAAGCTGGGCCGGGGCTGCGCCGTCGAGGCCGAGGTCGACCTGTCCGGTCACTGGCTGGACGGCGACCGGCTGGAGGTCGGCCAGATCAAGGTCGGCGCCGACGCGGTGGTCGGCACCCGTTCGACGCTGCTGCCCGGTGCCCGGGTCGGCAAGCGCGCCCAGGTGCTGCCCGGTTCCAGCGTCACCGGCCAGGTGCCGACCGGCCAGCGCTGGGGCGGCGCGCCCGCCGTCAAGCTGGGCCGGGCCGAGTGGTCCTGGCCGGCGGGGACTCCCGTGCGCCGGCCCGTCTGGGCCGCGCTGTACGGCGCCGGCGACGCCCTGCTCGGACTGCTGCCGGTCCTGCCCGCCGCGGCCGCCCTCGCCGTGCTCTCCCGGTTCGTCGAGCAGGGCGCGGGCCTCGGCCCGGCGCTCGGCGGCGCCCTGCTCGGCCTGCTGCCCGCCACCCTGGCGTACGGCGCGCTGTACGCGGCGCAGCTGGTGGTGCTGGTCCGGGTGCTGAGCACCGGCCTGGTGCCCGGGGTGCACCCGCTGCACGGCCGGGTCAGCTGGCAGGCGTGGACGGTCAGCCAGCTGATGGACCGGGCCCGCGAGGTGCTCTTCCCGCTGTACGCCGGACTGGTCACCCCGCTGTGGCTGCGGGCACTGGGGATGCGGGTCGGCCGGGGTGCCGAGGTGTCCACGGTGCTGGCGCTGCCCAGCCTGACCACGGTCGGGGACGGCGCGTTCCTGGCCGACGACACCCTGATCGCCCCGTACGAGCTGGGCGGCGGCTGGATGCGCCTGGGCGAGGCGAAGGTCGGCGACCGGGCCTTCCTCGGCAACTCGGGGATGACCGCGCCGGGCCGCTCGGTGCCCAAGCGGGGCCTGGTGGGCGTGCTGTCGGCGACGCCGGCGAAGGCGAAGAAGGGCAGCTCCTACCTGGGCATGCCGCCGGTGCGGCTGCCGCGCGCGGCCGACCGGGCGGACCAGAGCCTGACCTACGAGCCGCCGGCCCGGCTGCGCTGGGCGCGCGGGCTGGTCGAGCTGGCCCGGCTGCTGCCGGTGCTCGCCTCGGGGGCGCTGGGCCTGCTGACCGTGGCGGCGCTGTCCTGGCTGGCGGACGGCTCCCCGCTGACGGCGGCGCTGCTGTCCGGCCTGCTGCTGCTGGCGGCGGGCGGGGTGGCCTGCCTGGTGGCGGTGGCCGCGAAGTGGCTGCTGGTCGGCCGGTTCCGGGCGGTGGAGCACCCGCTGTGGAGCGGCTTCGTGTGGCGCAACGAGCTCGCCGACACCTTCGTCGAGGTGCTGGCGGTGCCCTGGCTGGTCGGCGCGGTGCCGGGCACCCCGGTGCTGAACCTGTGGCTGCGCGCGCTCGGCGCCAAGGTCGGGCACGGCGTGTGGTGCGAGAGCTACTGGCTGCCGGAGGCGGACCTGGTCACCCTCGGCGACGGGGTCAGCGTGAACCGGGGCTGCGTGGTGCAGACCCACCTCTTCCACGACCGGATCATGCGGATGGATACTGTGGTCCTCCGCGAGGGCGCCACCCTGGGCCCGGGCGGGATCGTGCTGCCCGGCAGCACGGTGGGCGAGCGCAGCACGCTGGGCCCGGCCTCGCTGGTGATGCGGGCCGAGTCCGTCCCCGCGGACACGCGGTGGCTGGGCAACCCC
This sequence comes from Kitasatospora sp. NPDC059160, assembly GCF_042755465.1. NCBI lineage: Bacteria > Bacillati > Actinomycetota > Actinomycetes > Kitasatosporales > Streptomycetaceae > Kitasatospora > Kitasatospora sp. NPDC059160. Next base: position 20,560 of record NZ_JBHZCN010000009.1, read on the forward strand.
ATCGAGGCGTGGCAGACCACGTCGTGACCACCCCTCCCCCTGGTTCGACCGCTGGTTCGACCGCCGGTACGACCGCTGGTACGACCACCCCCACCCGTCCCGGCCCGCAGGAAGCGCCCGCCCCCGTGAAGCCCAAGCACGCCCCGCCGACCGCCGCCGGTCCGGACCCGTACTTCCCCGCCAGCGGCGACCACCGCTACCGGGTGCACCGCTACGAACTCGCGCTGGACTACCGGCCCGGGCCCAACCGGCTGGCCGCCTCGGCCCGGCTGAGCGCGGTCGCGGACGCGGCCCTGGCCGAGTTCGCGCTCGACCTGGCCGAGTTCCGGATCGGCCGGGTGCTGGTGGACGGCAAGGCCGCCCGCTACACCCACCGCGGCGGCAAGCTGCGGATCCGCCCGGCGAAGGCGCTCACGGCGGGTGCGGCGTTCACCGTCGAGGTGCACTACACCGGCAACCCCCGCCCGGTGCGCAGCCCGTGGGGCGGCCTGGGCTGGGAGGAGCTGACCGAGGGTGCGCTGGTGGCCAGCCAGCCGGTCGGCGCGCCGTCCTGGTTCCCGTGCAACGACCGGCCCGCGGACAAGGCGACGTACCAGGTGGCGGTCACCACGCCGTCCCCGTTCACGGTGCTGAGCGGCGGACGGCTGCTCACCCGGACCACCCGGGCGTCCAGCACCACCTGGGTGTACGAGCAGAGCGCGCCGACCTCGCCGTACCTGGTGACGGTCTCGATCGGCCACTACCGGGCGGTGCCGCTGGCCGCCCGGCCGTCGGTGCCGCAGACCGGGTACGTGCCGGAAAGGCTGGTCGGGGACTTCACCCGGGACTTCGCCCGGCAGCCCGCGATGATGGCCCACTTCGCCGAGGTCTTCGGGCCGTACCCGTTCGGCGAGTACGCGGTGGTGGTCGCGGACGAGGAACTGGACGTCCCGGTGGAGGCGCAGGGCGTGGCCACCTTCGGCACCAACCACCTCGGCGGCGGCTGGGAGCGGGAGCGCCTGATCGCCCACGAGCTGGCCCACCAGTGGTTCGGCAACAGCGTCACGATCGCCGACTGGCGGTACATCTGGCTGAACGAGGGCTTCGCCAAGTACGCGGAGTGGCTCTGGTCCGAGCACGCCGGGGGCCCGGCCGCGGCCGTGCACGCCGCCGCCGCGCACCGGCTGCTGGCCGGGCTGCCGCAGGACCTCCGGCTCGGCGACCCGGGCCGCCGGCTGATGTTCGACGACCGGCTGTACCAGCGCGGCGGCCTGGTGGTGCACGCGCTGCGGCGGGCGCTCGGCGAGGACGCGTTCTTCGCGATGCTGCGGGACTGGGCCGGCGTCAACCGGCACGGCGTGGTCACCACCGGCGACCTCCTCGCGCACGCCTCCCGGTACACCACGGCCCCGCTCGGCCCGCTGTTCGAGGCGTGGCTGGAGCGGCCGGAGCTGCCGCCGCTGCCGGGCTGAGCGGGTAGTCGGCCTGGCCGAGCGGGTAGGCCGGACCGAGCAGGTAGGCCTGGCTGAGCGGGTAGGGCCGGACCGAGCGGATATTCGGCCGGGTTCCCGGGCCGGCTGGGCTACTGTCCGGGCATGCCGAACAGTGATCATCTCCCCGACCTGCCCGACCCGCTGCTGCCCACCACCGCCCGCGCCCTGCTGCACCGCACCGCCGTCGCCCAGGCCGAGGGCCGCACGCCCTCGATGGTGGCGGGCGTGGTGCGGGACGGCCGGCTGGTGTGGACCGGTGCCCGCAGCATGATCGAGGGGCACGCACCGGACCTGGACGTCCAGTACCGGATCGGCTCGCTCACCAAGACCTTCGCCGCGGTACTGGTGCTGCGGCTGCGCGACGAGGGCCTGCTCGACCTCGCCGACCCGCTCGGCCGCCACCTGCCCGGCACCCCGGCCGACGACCTCACCGTCGCCCAGTTGCTCGCCCACTCCGGCGGGCTCGCCGCCGAGACGCCCGGGCCGTGGTGGGAGCGGACCGACGGCGGCCTGCGGCCCGAACTCGGCGGCCTGCTGGAGGAGTCCGGCCCGCTCAAGCACCCGGCCGGGCGCCGCCACCACTACTCCAACCCCGGCTACGCGCTGCTCGGCGCCCTGGTCGAGCGGCTGCGCGGCGAGCCCTGGGGCGAGGTGCTGCGCCGCGAGGTGCTGAACCCGCTCGGCATGGACCGCACCACCCTGCTGCCCGAGCACCCGCACGCCGGGGGCTTCGCCGTCCACCCGTGGGCCGACGTCATGCTCCCCGAACCCCTCACCGACACCGGGCTGATGGCCCCGGCCGGTCAACTCTGGTCCACCGGTGCCGACCTGGCCCGCTGGGCCGCCTTCCTCGCGGCCGGCGACGACAAGGTGCTCAAGGCCGACACCCTCGCCGAGATGCGCCGCCCCGAAGTCGGCCCGGAGGACGCCGAGTGGACCTCCGCCTACGGCCTCGGCGTGCAACTGTCCCGCCACGAGGGCCGGGTGCTGTACGGGCACACCGGCTCGATGCCCGGCTTCACGGCCTGCCTGTGGATCAGCCCCGAGGACGGCCTGGCCGCCTTCGCGCTGTCCAACGCCACCGGTGCCGGCACCGGCCGGCTGACCGCCGAGCTGATCGGCATCACGGCCGCCCACGAACCCCGGCTGCCCGAGGCCTGGCGTCCGCTGCCCGAGGTCGACGAGGAGCTGCTGGCCCTCACCGGGCCCTGGTACTGGGGCGCCGCGCCCAACGCCCTGCGGCTGCGCGCCGAGGGCGTCCTGGAACTGACCCCGCTGACCGGCGCGGGCCGGGGCTCCCGCTTCCGGCCGCAGCCGGACGGCACCTGGCTGGGCCTCGACCGCTACTACGCGGGCGAGACCCTGCGGGTGGTCCGGCACCCCGACGGCACCGTCAGCCACCTGGACGTCGGCTCCTTCGTCTACACCCGCGAACCGTACGGGCCGGCCGACGCCGTCCCGGGCGGCGTCGACCCGGAGGGCTGGCGGGCCTTCTGACCCTCGGGGCGGCCCTGGGGCCGACCCTCGGCGCACCGGCTGGGGGCGGCCCCTGGGGGCGCGTACGCATCAGGTGCGCGCCCCCGTTGTCCACCCCGGACGAACGACCGCCCGGTGCCGGGCAGATGACCGACAGGCCAAGGCCCGCCCTGGGTGGTCCCATTCAACAGGTGCACATCTGCGCTCCTCCGGCCCGCAACGTGAATGCCAACCGGCTTGGAGACACATACGGGGACCGGTCCGCGCCCGATGCACGACCCCAGCGGGCCGGGACGGTGCCCTGGCGATCCACGGCACCGCCGATCGTGCTGCCCTGGAGGGTCCGCCATGACCACCGTCCCCACGTACGCTCCGTCCGCAGTCGCCCCCACCCACGACACCACGGCGGTCCCCGCGCCCCGCACCCGGCCGGCCCCGGCGCCGACCGCCTACACCGTCTCCCTCGCCCGCGACGAGGACGACGTGCGCGCCGCCCAGCGGCTGCGCCACCAGGTCTTCGCCGCCGAGCTCGGCGCCGTCCTGCACAGCCCCGTCGCCGGACTCGACGTCGACCCCTTCGACGAGTACTGCGACCACCTGCTGGTCCGCGAGGGCGAGGACGGGCCCGTCGTCGGCACCTACCGGCTGCTCCGCCCCGAAGCCGCCCGCCGGGCCGGACGGCTGTACTCCGACGGCGAGTTCGACCTCTCCGCGCTGGCCCCCGTCCGGCCCGGCCTGGTCGAGCTCGGCCGCTCCTGCATCAGCCCCGAGCACCGGGGCAACGGCGCCGTCATCAACCTGATGTGGGGCGGCATCGCCCGCTACCTCGCCGACACCGGCAACACCTGGGTCGGCGGCTGCTGCTCCATCGACCTGGCGGACGGCGGCGCCACCGCGGCCCGGGTCTGGGACACCGTCAGCGCCAAGTACCTGGCCCCGGCGGAGTACCGGGTCACCCCGCACCGCCGCTGGGACGCCACCGGCGTGCCGCGCGCCGAGCGCGGCGCCCTGCCCGCCCTGCTCCGCGGCTACCTGCGGCTCGGCGCCTGGGTCTGCGGCGAGCCCGCCCACGACCCGGACTTCGACTGCGCCGACCTGTACGTCCTGCTGTCGCTGGAGCGCACCGACCCGCGCTACCTGCGGCACTTCCTGTCCGGAACGACCGCCCCGGGCAGGTCGTCATGAGCGTCTGGCTGCCGACCGCGCCCTGCCGGCCGGAGACCTGCCTGGGCGAGCGCGCACCGGAGGTCTCGCACCCCCGGCGCGTGCTGCGGCTGACCGCCTGCCTGGTGGCGGTGGCGGTCGGCGTGCTGCTCACCCTGCCGGTGCGGCTGCTGCCCTACGGCGCCCGGGACCGGCTGATCCGGCTCTGGGCGCGGGTGGTGCTGCGCTCCCTCGGGGTGACCGTGCACCTCGGCACGGCCCGGGCGCCCGGGGCAGCCGGGCGGAGCGGGACGGACGGGGCGGACGGGCGGACCGGGACGGACGGGGCCGACGGGCGGACCGGCGCGGGCGGCTTCCTCCGGAGCGGCTCCGCCCGGAGCCGGGACGGCCGGGCGGTCGGCGCCGACGGGGCGCTGGTGGTCGCCAACCATGTCTCCTGGCTGGACATCCCGCTGCTCGCGGCCGGTCGACCGGGGCGGTCGCTGGCCAAGACCGAGGTCCGGCGGTGGCCGGTGCTCGGGCCCCTGGTCGCCTGGGGCGGCACCGTGTTCCTGGACCGCGACCGGCTGCGCACGCTCCCGGACACCGTGGCGGCGGTGACCGAGGTGCTGCGCTCCGGACACCCGGTGATCGTCTTCCCGGAGGGGTCGACCTGGTGCGGGCGGGAGAGCGGGCGCTTCCGGCCCGCCCTGTTCCAGGCCGCGGTGGAGGCCGGCGCCTTCGTCCAGCCGGTGACGATCCGCTACCGGCTCGCGGACGGACGGCCGACCAGCGCGCCCGCCTTCATCGGCGACGACGGGCTGCTCACCTCGCTCGCCCGGGTGGTCGCGGTGCGCGGGCTGGTCGCCGAGGTCACCTTCCTGCCGCCGATCCCGCCGCCCGGACCGCAGCCCACCCGGGCGGGGGCCCGGCGGGAGCTGGCCCGGGCGGCCCAGGCCGCGGTGGAGGGGATCCGCTGAACCGGTGGGGCCCGGGCGCGTCAGAACTGTCCGGCAGCACCCGACCGGGACACCGCTCGACCAGGGCGCTGCTCGACCGAGGCGCTGCTCGACCGGGGCCCCGGCCGACCGGGGCTACCGGTTCGCCCCGGCCAGCTCCTCAGCCTGCGCTGCGCCGGGGTCGGCCTGGGCGATCGGGCGGGCCCGGCCCAGCAGCACCGCGACCAGCACGGCGGTGACGGCCAGTGCGGCCGATCCGCAGCGCAGTGCGAGGTGGATGCCGTCGACGAAGGCGCCGTCCACCGCCTGCTGGACCGGCGCGGGCAGCGCTCCGGCCGGGCCGCCACCGCCGTGCGCGGCACCGGTGGGCGCGTCCGCGATCGGCCCCACCGCCCCCGGCGGGACACCGAGCCGGTGCAGGGCCGAGGTCAGCTCGTCCGTCATCCGGTTGGTCAGGACGGCGCCGAGCACCGCGATCCCGAGCACGCCGCCGAGTTCACGCAGGGTGTTGACGGTCGCCGAGGCCATCCCGGTCCGGGCCGGAGCGACCCGCCGGAGCACCGCGATCGAGATCGGGGTGAAGGTCAGGCCCATCCCGAAGCCCAGCGTGAACAGCGTCCAGAGGTACTCGACGTAGTGGGCGTGGTCGCCGTACAGCGACAGCCCGCCGAGGCCGACCGCGCAGAGCGCGAGCCCGAGCACCATCGGCAGCCGGGGGCCGTACCGGGCCGCCAGCCGGCCGGACAGCGGGCCCGCCACCACCAGCATGGCGGTCATCGGCAGCCCGCCGTAGGCCGCGCCGGAGGGGGACCAGCCGAGCACGCCCTGCATCATCAGCGGCAGGAAGAACAGCGCCCCGAACATCCCGAAGCTGACCATGAAGCCGCTCAGCAGCGCTCCGTTCAGCGCACTGTCCCGGAACAGCCTCAGCTCCAGCATCGGCTCGGCCAGGCGTAGTTCGAGCAGCAGGAAGGCGACCAGCAGGGCGAGCGCGGCGGCACCGCAGCCGACCACGAGGGAGTCGCTCCAACCCCGTGACGGCCCCTCGATCAGGGCGTACACCAGCAGCCCGAGGCCCGCCGCGGAGAGCGCGAAGCCCCCGAAGTCGATCCGCCGGGCCCGCGGCGGGATGCCCGGGAGGACCTTGGCGGCGAGCACCACGCCGACCACGCCGATCGGCACGTTGATCCAGAACACGCTGGCCCAGCCGAGGTGTTCGACCATGGGGCCGCCGATCACCGGGCCGATCGACAGGCCCAGTGCGGACACCCCCGACCAGAGGCCGATGGCCCTGGTGCGCTCGCGCTCGTCGGTGAACACGTGGCCCAGCAGGGTGAGGCTGCCCGGGGTGAGCAGCGCGGCGCCCACGCCCTGGACCATCCGGCCGCCGACCAGCACCTCGATCGTCCCGGCGAGCGCGGCCAGCGCGGAGCCCGCCGTGAACAGGCCCAGCCCCAGCACGAACATCCGGGTGCGGCCGTAGCGGTCGCCCACGGCGCCGCCGGTCAGCACGAGGGCGGCGTAGACCAGGCTGTAGCCCTCGGCGACCCACTGGAGGCCGCTGATCCCGGCGTCCAGGTCCTGCCCGATGCGGGGCAGGGCGACGTTGACGACGACGTTGTCCAGCATGGCCATGAACATGGCCACGCAGAGCGTCAGTAGCGCGAGCCGCTTGCGGCGGGCGCTCGTTCCTTCCATGGGTTCCCTCCCACACCTGAGCCCCTAACACCGTTAGGGGCGAGTCCGGTGCCCACAGAGTGCCCCTAACGGTGTTAGATTGCAAACGGGATTCCGCAGCCGCACCCGGAGGTGTCCGCACAGCCGTGCCGGAGAACGACAGCGCCACACCGGCGCACCACGCCACGCCCCCCGCCCTGACCAGGGAAGCCCTCGCCCAGGCGGCGCTCCGCGTGCTGGAACGGGACGGCCTGGCCGGACTGTCCATGCGCAAGGTCGCCGCCGAGGTCGGCGTCAAGGCCGCCTCGCTGTACTGGCACGTCCGCAACAAGGACGAGCTGCTCGACCTGCTCAACGACGCGATCATCGCCTCGGCCGAGCCTCCGCCCCGCGAAGGCGGCTGGCGGGTCCAGATGCGCGGCTACTGTTGGAACTACCGTCGGCTGCTGCACGAGAACCGCGACGCCGCCAAGGTCATGGCCGGACGCCTCGCACCGGGACCGCACATGCTCGGCCTGCTGGACGACCAGCTGGACCGCCTGCGCGAGGCCGGGTTCTCCGACACCCACGCCGCCCTGACCACCTACCTGCTGAGCTCCTTCGTCCAGGGCTTCGTCCTCCAGGAGCAGTCGCCGCTGTCGGCCGCCGAGGCCCAGGGCGCCAGCCGGCTGGACGTCGTCACCGAGGTCCGGGAACGCTTCCGCGCACTGCCCGTCGAGGACTTCCCCAACCTGGTCGCACTCGCCACCGACCTCACCGAGCCGAACCTCGACGTCCGGTTCGAGTTCTGCGTCGAGCGCATCCTCGACGGACTGGCCGCCCTGCTGCCGCCGGACCACCGCTGACCTGCGGCGCCGCCACGGGGATCCGCTACGCTACCCACCGGGTAAAGGGTGGGCAAAGGAGCGGGCGGGGCATGACCGGGGAGCGGGCAGCACAGGAGCCGAGGGCGGAGTCGGGCGCGGAGCCTGGCGCGGCGGCGGGCGTGGAGCTGGGCGCGGAGCCGGGCGGGCACCAGCCCGGGGACCCGACCCCCGTCCCCGGCGGTCAGGTCGGGCTGGCCACCGGCCTCGCGACCGGCCTGGCCCGCGACTCGGCCGGCTGCCTCGGCGAGTTCGTCCTCGAAACCGTCGGCGGCGTGCTGCTCCTCGCACTCACCACGGGTTCCCTGGCGGGCGCGTTCTTCCTCGCCCAGACGCTCCACCGGACCAGCCCGGCCGCCGCCTACGCACTCGCCGCGGCGGGCCTGTACGGTCTCGTCCACGGCATCCGCCACCGGCGCCGGCCGAAGGAGCAGCGCACCCGGTTCGGCCGGATCACCGCCGGGATCGCGGGCGCGCTCGGCCTCTGGCTGATCCTCTGCGTCGGCAACGCCTCCTTCGACACCGCCTTCGGACTGAACATCGGACTCTGAACGCCGGACGCTGGATTCCGGACGCTGAACACCGGACGCCGGATACCGGGCCCCGAGTACCGGGTTCCGAATCCCGGGCTCCGAATTTCGGACTCCGCCCCGCCCGACAGCGGGTAGGCTCGCCCGGCGCCCCGTCCGAACGTCCACGGAGGAGTCCCCGGTGTCCGAGCCGTACCAGCACGACGAACCCCACGCACAGGGCCTGTTGGACGTCGGCGACGGGCAGCGGATCCACTGGAACACCTCCGGCGCCCCGGGCGGGAAGCCCGCCGTGGTGGTGCACGGTGGGCCAGGGTCGGGCCACAGCCCGGGCAGCCGACGGTACTTCGACCCGCAGCGCTACCGCGTCGTCCAGTACGACCAGCGCGGCTGCGGACGCAGCCTGCCGCACGCCGCCGACCCATCGACCGGGCTGGAGCACAACACCACCGCCCACCTGGTCGCCGACCTGGAGCAGCTGCGCGAGCACCTGGGCATCGACAAGTGGCTCCTGTACGGCGGCTCCTGGGGCTCCACCCTGATCCTGGCGTACGCGCAGGCCCACCCGGAGCGGGTCTCCGCGATCGTGCTCTGCGGGGTGACCACGACCCGCCCGGCCGAGACCGAGTGGCTGTACCAGGGCGTCGGCCGCTTCCTGCCGGGCCCGTGGGCGGAGTTCCGCGACTTCCTGCCCGCCGCCGACCGGGACGGCGACGTGTTCGACCTCCTCTCCGCCTACAGCCGACTGCTCAACAGCCCGGAGGAGGGCACCCGTCGGGCCGCCGCCCGCGCCTGGGCCGCCTGGGAGGACGCGGTGATCTCGCACGAGGTGCTCGGCAAGCCGAACGCCTACTCGGACCGCCCCTCCGACGCCCTGATGGCCTTCACCCGGATCGCGGCGCACTACTTCTCGCACCGGGCCTTCCTCCCGGACGACCAACTGCTGCGCGACGCCGGCCGGCTGGCCGGGATCCCGGGCGAACTGATCCACGGACGGCTCGACCTCGGCGGCCCTCTCGACACCGCCTGGCACCTGGCCGAGGCCTGGCCGGAGGCGAAGCTGACGGTGATCGACGAGGCCGGACACACCGGCAGTCCGAAGATGGCCGAGGCCCTCCGCGCGGCGGTCGACCGCTTCGCCTGATCCACCTCTCCAACCCTCCCCCTACGATACGAACCATGCTCGCCTACGCTCCAGCCGCGCTTTTCTTCCTCCTGTTCGGAATCGGGGTACTGCGCGACCGACGCCAGTTCAGCAACGCCGTGCTGCTCGGCATCGCCGTCTCGCTCCTCTCGCTCGCCCTGCTGGCCGAACTCCGCAAAGCACCCACACTGGTGGCGGAGCTCGCGGCCGTGGCGATCGTCCTGCTGCCCACCGTCGGAACGGTGGCCCTGGTCTGGTTCCTGCTCTCCAACGGCGTGACGATGATCCGCAAGGAGGGCACCCGTCCGGCCAACCTGCTGTCCCTGCTGGCCGGGCTCGGCATCATCGCCGTGATCGCGCTGCTGGGCGCCGCCATCGTCACCCACTCACCGCGGCTCGCGATCCTGGCGGGGACCGCCGTCCTGGTGGTCGGCTACATCTCCTTCCTCTTCGTCTGCTTCGTCGGCTACGCCTTCCTGTACGGCCGCCACCGGCCCCGCCGGGACGTCGACTTCGTGGTCGTCCTCGGCTCCGGGCTGATCGGCGGCGAACGCGTGCCGCCGCTGCTCGCCAGCCGGCTCAACCGGGGCCGCGAGGTGTACGAGGCCCAGGCAGCGCGCGGCAACCCGCCGGTGCTGATCACCTCCGGTGGCCAGGGCCCGGACGAGAAGCTGCCGGAGTCCCACGCCATGGCCGACTACCTGGTCGAACGCGGCTTCCCCGCCGAGCACATCGAGCGGGAGGACCGCTCGCGCACCACCGAGGAGAACCTGCTGTTCAGCCGGGCCATCATGGAGCAGGCCAAGCCCGACTACCGCTGCGTCGTGGTGACCAACAACTTCCACGCCTTCCGGGCCGCGTTGACCGCCCGCAGGACCGGCGTGAACGGGCACGTCTTCGGCTCGCCCACCGCCCGGTACTACTGGCCGAGCGCGACCATCCGCGAGTTCGCGGCGGTCTTCCTCTCGCACAAGCTGGTCAACTTCGGCATCTGCGGCCTCCTCGCGCTCTGCGGGGTGCTGGCCGCGCTCTGAGCGGCCCTTGCCCGGCTTCCCTACTCCCCCTCCCCGTCGTTCCGACCGACCCGCAACCCGGCGAACAGGTCGGTCTCGACCGCACCCGTCCCGCCCTCGGCGCCTGCCTGGCCGGCCCCGCCCACCCCGACGGCACCTTCGGGACCGGCCGCGAAGCTGCGCGCCAGGTGGTAGTCCTCGGTCGGCCAGACCTCGCGTTCGACGTCCCGCGAGTGGGCCATGAAGGCCACCCCGGGCTGGACCTGGGTGGCGTGCGCCAGCATCGCCGCGTCCCGGACGGCGAACTGCTCGGCACAGGCGATCCGGGTGGTGGTCGCGAGGGCGGGCGGGGTATCGGGCCACCCGGCGAGCAGTTCGCCCATCGCCGAGGGGATGCCACGCTCCGTCATGGCGTCGTGGATCGTCTGGAACCAGGGCCGGGAGAGCGCCAGGTGGTAGTAGAGCTTCGCCGTCTGCCAGGGTTCGCCGGCCTCCGGGTGGCGCTTCGGATCGGCGGCGGCCTCGAAGGCCTCCACGGCGGCCCGGTGGGTCATCACGTGGTCCGGGTGCGGGTACCCGCCGGTCTCGTCGTAGGTGATCAGGACGTGCGGACGGAACTCCCGGATCAGCCCGACCAGCGGCGCCGCCGCGACCTCCACCGGCTGGGCGGCGAAGCAGCCCTCCGGCAGCGGTTCGTCCGGGCCCGGCATCCCGGAGTCGACGAAGCCGAGGAACCGCTGCCGCACGCCGAGGATGTCGCGCGCGGCCGCCATCTCCTCGCGCCGGATCCGGGTGAGGTCGGCGCGGACCTCCGGGCGGTCCAGCTCCGGATTGAGCACCGACCCGCGCTCGCCTCCGGTGAAGGTGGCGACCAGGACGTCCACGCCCTCCGCGGCGTACCGGGCGAGGGTGGCCGCCCCCTTGCTGGACTCGTCGTCGGGGTGGGCGTGCACGGTGAGCAGACGCAGGCCGCCGGGGTGCTTGGTGAACACGGGTACCTCCAAGGTCGTGGTTCGGAAGGGAACTGCGGAATGATCTTCGGTCAGGCCGCCCTGCGGGCGGCGCCCGGGTAGAGCAGGGCCGGCGCGATCGAGAGCGCGGACAGGGCCAGCACCCACCAGAAGGTCGTGCCGAAGGCCGCGCCGGGAAGGCCCGGCTGCCCCGCCTGTGCGCGCTGGAGGACCAGCGTCAGCAGCGCCGTACCGAGCGCTCCGCCGAGCCGGTTGAGCACGTTCACCGCGCCGGCGGCAGCGGGCACCTGGGCCTTGTCGACGCTCCCGTACACCGCCGCCATGCCGGGGATCACGGTGATGCCCATGCCCACCCCGCGCAGCGCCAGCGAGCCGACGACCAGCCAGTCCGCCGGGCCGGAGCCACGCCCCAGCTGGGTGAAGGCGAGGGTGCCGAGCAGCGAGCAGCCGATGCCGAGCAGGATCAGCGGGCGCGGCGCGACCCGGTCGGCTATTCGGCCGGAGAGCAGCGAGGTGACCGCCGTGCCGAGCGCCTGCGGCGCGAGCAGCAGCCCGGCCGCGACGGCGCCGGTGTGCTCCACCTGCTGGTAGTAGAGCGGCACCAGGAACATCGAGCTGTACAGCACGGCCCCTTGCAGGAAGCTGTTCGCCGTCGCCACCGCGAAGCCCCGCCGGGCGAACAGCCGCAGGTCGATCAGCGGGGCCCGGCCCGCACCGCGCCCGACCCGCAGCGCGTGCCACCCGTAGGCCACCAGCAGCACCGCCCCCGCCGCGGCCGCCACCCGGCCGGCCGCGCCGCCCCCGCCGATCGTGGCGAGCCCGTAGACCAGGGCGGCCAGACCGGGCGACAGCAGCGCCAGGCCCGTCACGTCCAGCCTGGGCGCCGGGAGTTCGGACCGCTCCGCGGCCGGGAGCCACCGGGCCGCCAGCAGCACTGTCACCAGCCCGACCGGCACGTTGAGCAGGAACATCCAGCGCCAGTCCAGCTGCTCCAGCACCAACCCGCCGAGGATCGGCCCCAGGACGGGAGCAAGACTGATCGGAAGCAGCAGCGTGCCCATCACCCGGCCGATCCGGGACGGCCCGGCCGCCTGCACCATGATCGCCTGCCCGAGCGGCTGGATCATCCCACCGCCGACGCCCTGCAGCACCCGGAAGGCGATCAGGCTCCCCGTCGACCAGGCGAGGCCGCACAGTGCGGACCCGAGCACGAACAGCACCACCGAGGCCAGCCAGGCCCGGCGGGCGCCGAACCGGCCGGCGGCCCAGCCCGAGAGCGGCATGGTCAGCGATATCGCCAGCAGGTAGCCCGTCGCCACCCACTGCACCGCCGCCACCGAGCTGTGCAGCTCACGGGTGACGGCATCGATGCCGACGTTCACGATCGTGGTGTCCAGCAGCGCCAGGACCGGGCCCAGCGCGAGCACCACCCCCGTCCTCATCAGGCCCGGCGGCAACGGCTCCGGCCTCGTCGACCGGGCCGCCCCCAACCCGCTCTTCCTCGCGACCGAGACGGTCATGCGCCCTCCCCAGGCTCGTTCCTCGGCAGCCGCTCCGGCCGCCCGAGGAAGAACTTAGGACGGACCCATCCATTAGGTCAAGCCTAATTACTGTGGCGGACCCAGCGAACTGCGCTAGGCTCACCGCCATGACCGACACCGGGACCGCCCCGAACCTCCGCGAGCTCAACAAGCGCCGCACCCGCGAGGCGATCTCGCACGCCGCGACCAGGCTCTTCATCGAGCGCGGCTTCGACCGCACGACCATCGCCGAGGTGGCGACCGCGGCCGGGGTCGCCAAGATGACCGTCACCAACCACTTCCCGCGCAAGGAGGACCTCTTCTTCGACCTACACGAGGAGCTCGCCGGCCGGCTCGCCCGGACCGTCGCCGAGCGCGCCCCCGGCGAGTCCGCCCTCGCCGCGCTGCGCCGCGACTGCCTGGCCGGGCTCGACCGCCACGACCCCCGACTCGGCTTCTCCGGCCCGGACTTCGCCCGGACCGTCGCTGAGAGCCCCGCCCTCGGCGCACGACTGCGCGAACTGCACGAACTGAGCGAGACCGCACTCGCCGAGGCGCTCGCCGAGGCCGTGCACGCGATACCCGTCGACTTCGAGAGCCGGGTCGCCGCCGCCCTGCTCGCCGCCGTCGACCGGGCCGTGCTCGCCGAGGTCTTCCGCCGCACACTGGCCGGCGAGGACCACGCCGCCATCGCCGCCGCCGTCCGCCCCTCGGCCGTCCGGGCCTTTGACCGACTGGAGGGCACCCTCGGCTCGTACGCCGTCCGCGAGACGCGGGAGGGCCAGGTCGGCGGGAGCGCCGCGGAGAAGCGGGGGTGAGCCGGGAGAGGACGGCCAGAGCTGCGACGGGTCATCGGCCCCGGCAGCGCTGAGCACCGGCAGCGGAGATGACGGACGCTCTTATCCTTCCCTTAGAACGTCCCCCTAGCGTCGCGTTCATGACGACGCCACACAGTGCATTCGGAGCCGTGGTCCTCACGGCCGTGACCCTGACGGCCACCCTCGGGGCGGCCGCCCCCGGCGAGGGCTCCACAGCTCCCGACCCCGGCAAGGCCGCCACCACCGCCGCCAGCACCGCGCCCCACAGCCACGACCACGGCAAGGTGACGGACAACCTGTACATGTCGCTCGGCGCCTTCGAGGACGCCACGTCCGGCGCGGACCCGAAGGTCAAGGCCCTGATCGACCGTGCGGACATCGGCGGCGTCCAGGTGGTGGCCCCCTGGAAGGCCCTGGAGGGAAGGAAGGGGGAGTACAAGTGGTCACGACTGGAGAGCGCGCTGGACTACCTCCAGCAACGCCACAAGAAGTTGTTCGTCCAGATCCAGGACCGGTTCTTCGACGTGGCCGTGCAGGACGCCAACCTCCCCCAGTACGTGAAGGACGAGGGCGGCGTCACCCCGACGGTCGACGAGAACCCCGACAACCCGACCACCCACGGGGCCATGGCCGCACAGTGGAACACGGAGGTGCGAGCGGACTTCCAGGCCATGCTCAAGGCGATGGCGGAGAAGTTCGACGGCAGGCTCGCCGGGGTGAACCTTCCGGAGACCGCCGTCGAGGTGGACACCGAGAACGACCGGACCGGCTACACCTCGGCGTCCTACATCGATGCCGAGATCGACAACATGCGCTACGGCAGGAAGGTCTTCACCAGGACGCAGTTCATCCAGTACGTCAACTTCCTTCCGGACGACGACGACCACAAGCGCATGAAGGAGATGTTCGACCTCGCCAGGGAGAAGAGGATCGGCATCGGCGGTCCGGACACCCTGCCGGACCGGCCGTACCAGATGGAGAACTCCTACAAGTTCCTCCACGAATACCGGAACTCCCTCCCCCTCGTCGCGATGGCCGTCCAGGAACCCGACATCAACGCCAAGGACCCCAGGACCGGAAAGCCGTACACCCGCGAACGGTTCACGGACTTCGCACACGACTACCTCGGTGCACGCCAGATGTTTTGGACCGTCGAAGCGGACTGGCTGCAGCGACCCTCGGCCTGACACCCGCACGAGTGCGGCCACCGGCCGGACGGCACCCGATATGCTTCGCCGACCACATTCAGCGACGTGACGATGGGGTGAATGCGATGCCTCTTGAGGGCGAGTACGAGCCGAGTCCAGCACAGTGGGTACGCGATCAGGTCGAGTTGTACGAGAGTTCGGGCGGCACACAGGGGACGACGCTCTGGGAGACGGGCCTGCCCGTCATCATCCTCACGACGCGCGGCGCGAAGAGCGGCAAGATCCGCAAGACCCCCCTGATGCGCGTGGAACACGAGGGCCGGTACGCGGCCGTGGCCTCGAAGGGCGGCTCCCCGCACCACCCGGTCTGGTACTTCAACGTCACCTCGGACCCGCACGTGGAGCTCCAGGACGGTGCCGTGCGGCAGGACATGACGGCCCGTGAGGTCACGGGAGTCGAGAAGGCCGAGTGGTGGGAACGCGCGGTCGCCGCGTACCCGCCGTACGCCGAGTACCAGGAGAAGACCGACCGCGAGATCCCCGTCTTCGTACTGGAACCCGCACAGGACTAGACCGCCGAGGCCGCGTCACACGCCCGACCGCGCCATCCGGACCGGGGCCGGGACGGTGCCTTCGCCGAGCCCGCCCGGCCCGGCGGGTGCGTCCGGCCCGGCGGGTGCGTCCGCGCCGTCGAGCAGGAGCGCGGCGACCGCCCCCGGGGCCTCGCGCATCGCGTTGTGGCCGGTCGGCAGGTCGTGGACGGTCCAGCCCGGGTCGGCGAGCAGCCGGCTGCGCTGCCCGGCGAAGGGCGTACGGTCCTCCCATGCCGAGCAGTAGACGAACTCGCGGCGGGGGACGGCCGCGTGGGCGCCCGTCAGGTGGACCGTCTGCAGGAAGGCGGCGAGCGGGTGCGGGCGGCGGCGCGGGTCGCCGTCCGGCCGCCACGGGGGGCGGACGGCGTAGCCGGTGACGGCGGCACCGGCGACGAACGACTGCCGGTAGCCCTCGTTCATGAGGGACCAGCAGGAGTCGCCGTCGCGCGGCACGCAGGCGTCCAGGTACACCAGGCGGGAGACCCGGCCGTCGGCGCGGTCAGCGGCAGCCGTGATCACCATTCCGCCGTAGCTGTGACCGACCAGCGTGACGTCCTCCAGGTCGGCCCGCTCCAGCAGGCGGAGCACGTCGGCGGCATGGGTGTCCAGGTTGGCGGCGGCGATCGCGGCGGGATCGTCGTGGGGGTGCAGGCCGGTCAGGGTCAGGGCGTGGACGGCGTGACCGGCCCGCTCCAGCAGCGGAACCACCGCCTCGAACGCCCAGGCGCCGTGCCAACCACCGGGGACCAGAACGAACGTCGCCATGGGACTTCTCCTTCTCACACTGCTCGGCCGTGGCGCCGGAGGCCACCGCTCACGACCAGAAGTCTGGTCGCGGCGCGTCATGGCGTGCTACCGGTAGAGTGCCAATCGATGCCTGGTCCCCGCCAAGCCCGCCCGGAAGCCGGCGCCACGTCCCTGACCTGGCCCTCCGGCGGGCGTCACCTGTGGTCCTCCGGGGGTAGCAGCGAGGAACGGGTGCACGCGCGCGGGCACCTGGTGTACGCGGCCAGCGGCGTGCTGGTGCTGCACACCGAGAGCGGGACGTCGATCGTCCCGGCCAACCGGGTCGCCTGGACGCCGGCCGGATTCGCCCACCGCCACCGCGCCCACGGGGACACGGACATGCGGATCGTCTTCCTGCCGCCCTCCCTGGCCCGGCTGGTGCCGGGGCGTCCGGCGGTGTTCTGCGTCTCGGGTCTGGCGCGGGAGGTCCTGCTCGCCCTGACCGGCCCACGCGGTGACGGAAGCCGAAGCGGGGGCCACAGCGGAGGCCAAGCCGGGGACAACGGCAAGGACGAAGAGGGCGGCATCGAGGGCGGCGCGGTGCCCGGTTACGGACGCGCCGCGCGTCAGCGCCTGCTGCGGGTCCTGGTCGAGGAACTGCGCGAGGCGGACGAAGAACCACTGCATCTGCCGCACCCGCGCGACGACCGACTGCGGGCGGTCGAGCGGATCCTGTCCGGAACGCCCGCCGATGCCACCACGCTGGCCGGGCTCGGCCGACAGGTCGGCGCCAGCTCCCGCACCCTGAGCCGGCTGCTGCGCGACGAACTCGGCATGACCTTCTACGAGTGGCGGACGCAGTTGCGCGTGCACCACGCGCTCGTCCTCCTCGCCGAGGGCCACGACATCACCCACACCGCGCATGCCTGCGGCTGGGCCAACCCGAGCGGCTTCATCGCCGCGTTCACCGACCTCGTCGGCACGACCCCGGGCCGCTACCGGTCCGGTCACTGACTCGAGCCGAGGTCGGGCCCACCGCTCCACACGACAAATTGACGAACCATCGGATCGATGCATGACGACGGCCCGCCGCGTGCAAGGAAGTTGCACGCAACGGGCCGCCGACAACGCGCCGTACGGGCGGGCTGCCCCCGCCCCGCGCGTCACCCACTCACACCTGCCACCGCAGAACCGGCCGACTCGGAGCCGAAGGCCCGGTCCGTCAACACGCCCTCCGGCAGGGCAGGTTGGGCAGTGATGGTCAGCGCACGGTCACGGTGAACACGGGCGAGGCGGTGTTCCCACTGACGATGCGCAGCTCGTTCAGGCCCTTGATGCCGAGCTTGACGCCGAGCGAGTAGGCGCCGTTGCGGTTGGTCTGCACGGAGGCGGGCAGGGAGACCCACTTGCCGTGCTGCTTCTGCTGGAGAGTGACCGTGCTGCCGGCCTTGAGGCCGCTGGTGGTACCGGTGACCCGGAACAGCTCCCAGGCGTTCACCGAACTGACCGACGACTTGGCGGTGATGGAGGCGGACGCGGACACGGCGGCGGACGCCGGCGCGGCGTCGGAGGCGGAGGTGGAGACGACAACCGCGGTCGCGGTCGCGGGGAGGGCCGGCGTGGCCGCCATGGCGGTGCCCGCCGTTCCGACGAGCAGCGCGCCCAGGGTGACGACGGCGGCCAGGCGCAGGGAGTTCCGCTTGGAGACGATCACTGGTGGACCCCTTTCAGGGGAGGTGGTCGTTCGACCCGAAGCACGGTCGGTGCGATCGGGTGCTGTCATCAAGGAGGACGTCCCACCCGGCGCCACCGGTTGTGTGCGGAACGTCACTGTCATGTAACAGTCGCCTCGCCCGCCCGAACTCCCCAACCGGCAGTGCCGGTAGGCCCGTTCCAGCTCTCCCAAGGCCCCCTCCCGACCCCCGGGCCCCAGGTTCCTCAGCCCTGCGCCTGGACCGACTCCTCCCGCCGCCGACCGCCTGACACCCCCGCCGGGCGCCTCCGCCGGGCGCCTCCGCCGGGCGCCTCCGGGCAGCACGAAGGCCCGGTCGGCGCTGCCGGACCGGGAGTTGACGCCTGCGCGCCCTTCCACCACCCTTTCACTAATCGAATAGTGAAAGGGTACTTTCTCGATGCCTGTCGCCTTCGCCCCGCTCGACCCATCGAGCCCATCGAGCCCATCGAGCCCACCGGGCCTGCAGAGCCCGCCCCGCCCGCGCCAACGCCTTCGCCCCACCCGCCTCCTGCACGTTGTCCGGCTCCCCCACCACCCCGCCGTCCTGGCCTGGGGCCTGGCCGCCGTCTTCGCCACGCTCTACACCTGCGTCGGCGTCAACCGCCACCGGCGAGGCCTCACCAAGGCCTACGACCTGGGGATCTTCGAGCAGGCCGTCCGGGCGTACGCCGACGGCCGGGCGCCGATCGTGCCGCTCAAGGCGCCCGGCTACGACCTCCTGGGCGATCACTTCCACCCGCTGCTCGCCGTCCTCGCCCCCGCCTACCGCGGGTTCCCGAGCCCGCTCACCCTGGTGGTCGCCCAGGCCCTGCTGATGGCGCTGGCCGTCGTCCCGCTCACCCGCTGGGCGCACCAGGTGGCCGGGCCTCGGGTGGCGCTGCTGGTCGGCTGCGCCACCGGGGCCTCCTGGGGGATCGTCCGGGCCGCGGCGGACGACTTCCACGAGATCGCGTTCGCCGTCCCGCTGCTCGCCTTCGCCGCCACCGCGCTCGGCCGGCGCCGACCACGCGCCGCCGCACTCTGGTCACTGCCGCTGCTGCTGGTGAAGGAGGACCTGGGGCTGACGGTGGCCGCCGTCGGCCTGCTGATCGCCCACCAGGCCCGGCAGGACCGACGCACTCCGCTGCCCGGATTCGCCCTCGCCCTCACCGGTGTCGCCGCGACCGCGCTCACCCTGCTCGTCGTCCTGCCCGCGTTCAACCCCAACGGGGGCTTCGACTACTGGCAGCAACTGGACGCCGGCGGCGGGCAGGCGGCCCCGCTCTGGACGCTCCCGCTCCGCCTCTGCTGGCCGCCGATCAAGTGGCTGCTGCTGTTCCTGCTGGCCGCCACCACCGGCTTCCTCGGCCTGCGCTCACCGCTCGCCCTGCTCTGCGCACCCACCCTGGCCTGGCGGCTGCTCTCGACCAACCCGCACTACTGGGGCGTCAGTTACCACTACAGCGCGGTACTGATGCCGATCGCGTTCGCCGCCCTGGTCGACGCCGTCCAGCGCGCCCGCGCCAATGCCCGTGCCACCGAAACCGACACCGCCACCGCCACGGGCCCGGCACCCGCCACCCCCCGCCGGGTCCGGCGCGCCCTCGCCGTGACCGCCCTGGTGACGGTCGTGACGCTGCCGCTCTACCCGCTGCACGAGGTGGTGATGCCCGAGGCCTGGAGCACCTCACCCCGGCTCACCGAGACCCGGGCGATGCTCCGCCTGATACCCGACGACACCACCGTCGCCGCCTCCAACCGGCTCGCCGCCCAGCTCACCGGCCGGGCGGAGGTCACCCTGGTGTGCCAGGACCCGGTCGGCCCCGGCCCGGACTGGGTGGCCGTCGACCTGCGCGATCCGAGCGTGCAGTCCCCGTGCGCCACCGCCGCCACCGCCCGCATGCTGGCCGCCTACCAGAGCCAGGGCTACCACCGACTGATCGACCGGGACGGCCTGCTGCTCCTCAAACACCCCTGATCGACCCGCCGCCCGCTCGCCCGCGGGTCGGTCGGTCGGTCAGCATCACGATGGTCCATGGAAAGGTGCCGTCATGCCGCTGAAAGCCCTTGCCCGCTACCGTCCGGATGATGAGGTGGACCCGTGATGAACCACCATGACGTCCAAGCTGTCAGCCCGTTGACACTCGCCTGGGTTCACCGGCAACTGGCGGCGGGCGAACGGATCGTCGGTACCGAAGTGCTGCACGGCGGCATCACCGCCGACGTCCGGAGGCTGACCGTCGCCACCCGGGACGGAGGCACCCGCGATCTGGTGCTGCGGTCGTTCGTCGACCCGTTCTCCGTGGAGCGCGCCGAGGACTGGCTGCGCAGGGAGGCCGGCGCCCTGACACTGCTGGTGGGGACCGGTGTGACGGCTCCCGGGCTGGTCGCGGTCGATCCGACCGCCGCGCACTGCGAGTACCCGTCGCTCCTCATGACACATCTGGCGGGCCGAACGGTCCTTGAGGACGAGGGACTGGAGACGCGCGTCCCGCTGCTGGCCCGGCAGCTCGTGGCGATCCACGCCGTGCGACCCGCCGAGCGGCCCCGGGAGTACGAGGCGTTGACGACCGCCGACACCGTCGTGGTGCCGAAGGGCGCCGACGCGGCGGCATGGGCCGCAGCGATCGACGTGATCCGCAGGCCCGCGCCGCGCTACGAAGGGCGGTTCCTGCACCGGGACTTCCAACCCGGCAACGCGCTGTTCCACGTGCCGTCCGACACCCCGTCCAACGCACCCGTCGACGCGCCGCCCGCGAGGTCAGCGGGTACGCGGATCACCGGCGTCGTCGACTGGGCCGCCGCCTCCTGGGGTCCGGCGGACCTCGATGTGGCGCACTGCTCCACCAATCTCGCGCTGCTGCACGGCCCGGCCTGGGGGCAGCGGTTCGCCGAGGCGTACGAGGAGGCCGGCGGGGTGCTGGCCTCGGCCGCGAGCGAGCGACTGTACTGGCAGGTTCGGGACCCCCTCGCCTGCTCGGAGGAAGTGCGGCCGGTGGCGCGGGCATGGCGGGATGCGGGGAGGGCGGAACTGACGACGCGAGCCGTGGAGGAACGGCTGGACGCCTACGTCACCGCCCTGATGGCCGCGTTGGGCTGAGCCGAGGCGGTCCGGGGCCCGACGGTCCCGCACGGACGTACCCCCGCCCCGGCTTGACCCGCGGGCCACCGTGGTCCACCATTCCACTATTGAACTAGTGAAAGGCCGCAACGGGTGTGATCGAGTACCGCATCGATCGGCGCAGCGGGGTCTCCACGTACCAGCAGATCGTGCAGCAGACCAAGCAGGCCCTGCGACTGGGGATGCTGGAGCCCGGGGACAAGCTGCCGACCGCCCGCGAGGTGGTCGAACTGACCGCCATCAACCCCAACACCGTGCTCAAGGCCTACCGCGAACTCGAACGCGAGGGACTGGTCGAGCCCCGCCCGGGGCTCGGCACCTTCGTCCGGCGTTCGCTCGCCCGGCCGGAGGCGGCGGCGGACGGACCGCTTCGCGCGGACCTCGTCAGCTGGGTGGACCGGGCCCGCGAGGCCGGGCTGGAACGCGAGGACATCGCCGCACTGATGGCGTCCGCGCTGGAGCAACGCTTCGACGCCGGGGTTCCGCCGACGCCACCGAACTGACCCGCGCCGGACCACACGCCGGACAGCACGCCCGACATGCACGCCCGAACCGGACACCGGAACCGGGCACTGGAAACAGGCGTCGGAAACGGGCGGCCGGCCGCACCGAACAGCCACACACCACAGCCGTACGCCGGGCCGCCCGGCAGCACCGAACCGAGAACAGTGGGGGGACCGGGTGAACGACCCGACAACCGTGACTCCGGCGTTGGAGGCCGTCGGGCTGGGCAGGCGGTACCGGGGTGAATGGGCCCTGAACGCCTGCGACTTCACCGTCCCGACCGGACGGATCTGCGGGGTGGTCGGCCCCAACGGCGCGGGCAAGAGCACCCTGCTCTCCCTCGCTGCCCGCCAACTCACTCCGACCGAGGGTGAGTTGCGAGTGTTCGGCGCGACCGCCGACACCCGCGAGGAGCGCGCCCGGGTCGCCTACGTGGCACAGGACAAGCCGCTCTACCCGGGACTCACCGTGGCCGAGACCCTCCGGATGGGCCGCGAGCTCAATCCGGTCTGGGACGAGGAGACCGTCGAACAGATCATCGACCAGGGCGAGTTGCGCCTCAGGGCCCGGATCGGCTCGCTGTCCGGCGGCCAGCGCACCCGGGTCTCGCTGGCGCTCGCCCTCGGCAAGCGCCCCGACCTGCTGCTGCTCGACGAGCCGATGGCCGACCTCGACCCGCTCGCCCGGCACCAGCTCATGGGCACCCTGATGTCGGCCGCCGCCGAGCGCGGCACGACCATCGTGGTGTCCTCGCACATCCTCCCGGAGCTGGACGGCGTGATCGACCACCTGCTGCTGGTCCAGCGCGGACGGATCCGGCTCTCCGGCGACCTGGACGACATCCTCGCGGGGCACCAGCTGCTCACCGGCCCCGCCGACGGCGCCGACCTCCCGCCCGGCCTCGTGGTCGAGCAGCGGTCCGCCGGCCGCCGGCTGACCGCACTCGTGCGCACCGGCGAGCCGCTGGACGGTCCCTGGGAGAGCGAACGGCCCAGCCTGGACGAGCTGCTGCTCGGCTACCTCCGCGCCCCGGCCGAACCGACCCCGACCAGGCCCGCACCTGCCGAGCCCGCCCCGGACACCACCGGCACCGCCCCGGCGAACGACGAGAAGGCAGCATGAGCACGGACGTCCTGACCGACCCCGCGAAGCCCGCTCCCGCCCCCGGGTCCGCCACCCCGGACCGGTCCGGAACCCCCCGACTGCGCGGCCTGCTCTGGCTGACGTGGCGTCAGAATCGGCTTCTGCTCTGGGTCCTGGCGGCACTGCTGGTCCTGCTGGCGGCCGACCTCCTGTGGATCCACGTCGTCGCCCAGCACATCACGGGCGCGCTGCGGCGGACGGGCTGCTACAGCCCCGAGAGCTGGGACAGCAACAAGTGCTGGATCCTCCTCTCGCCGATCAACCGACCAAACTTCTGGTTCGTCTCCGTGCTCCAGCCGGTGGTCACCGCCGTCCCGCTGTTGATCGGCGTGTTCGTCGGCGCTCCGCTGCTGGCCCAGGAGCACGAGCGCGGCACGATCCGCCTGATCCGTGCCCAGTCCGTCGGTCCCGTGCGCTGGCTGGCCGCCCGCCTCGCGGTGCCGGGACTCGCGGTGCTGGCCGTCACCGGCGTGCTCGCCTCGCTGATGACCTGGGTGTGGTGGACGGACATCGTGCACGGTCCGGTGGCCTTCGACCCGCCGTTCCAGTTCTTCACCTACCCGGCCCTCGGCATCGCGCCGGTCGCCTGGTCGCTGTTCGCGCTGGCCCTGGGCGTCCTGGTCGGCCAGGTGCTGCGCCGGACGCTGCCCGCGATGTTCCTCACCGGCGCCCTGGTCGCGGTGACCCACAGCCTGGTCCGCTGGGCGCGCCCGTCCTTCTACCCCACCGTCGACGTCGTGGCCCCCCTCCGGGCCATGCAGCCCACCAACGCGTGGCTGGTCGACACGAAGACCGTCCTGCCCGACGGCAGCCGGGTCGACTCCGTCGCGTGCATCGAGACGCACCGGTGCGACGGGGCCACCGGCACCTGGCTGAGCTACCACCCCTCCTCCCACCTCGTCCCGGTCCAACTCGTCGAGGCCGGAATCCTGTTGGTGCTCACCGCCCTCGCCCTGGCGGCCGCCTTCCGCCTCGTCCGCCGGTAGCCCTCCCGCAGCCCGGCGACACCACTCCGACAGCGCCCGGCGCCGGGCATCACCCCCCTCCCCACCTGCGGCGCACTTGACGAAAGGTTGACCTGTTCACGGCAGATAGTTGACGACCGGCGCCCCTATGGTCGGCCCATGCCCTCACAGCCCATCAGGCCGACCGCCCTGCCGGTCCTCCCCTACCGCAAGCCCACCCGCGGCCGGGACTACTGGGTCCTGGACAACGTCCTGCCCGACCCGGACGCCGTCCGCGAGCGCGTCCTGGCCCGCGGCGACTGGACCGAGG
The DNA here is from genome assembly GCF_042755465.1 of Kitasatospora sp. NPDC059160. Taxonomy (NCBI): domain Bacteria; kingdom Bacillati; phylum Actinomycetota; class Actinomycetes; order Kitasatosporales; family Streptomycetaceae; genus Kitasatospora; species Kitasatospora sp. NPDC059160. The sequence continues at coordinate 44,370 of NZ_JBHZCN010000009.1, forward strand.
GCTACCCGTACCGCCCCGAGACCTGGCCCGGCCTGCGCACCATGCCCGGCCTGGAACCGGACGAGCTGGCCCGGGTCGAGGCCCAGGTCCGCAAGGCCACCGGCGCCTCCCGGCTCTGGGTGCAGAGCACCCCCGGCGGCGGCACGCTCAACCACAACTGCGTCCAGGTCGTCGGCGCCGGGGAGTCGGAGTCCCGCCCGCACACCGACTCCCGCGCGCTCTGCCGCTACGCCGCCGTGCTCTACCTGAGCCCCGGCGCCCCCAAGGACGCCGGCACCAGCTTCTACCGCCAGCAGTTCCCCGGCGGCCGCCTCGGGGGCAACCTGGTCAACGCCCCGCACAACAACCTGGTCGAGGCGCTCGGCACCCGGCACGTCCCCGCCGACCACTTCACCGAGGACGTCCGAGTCCCCAACCGCTACAACCAACTGCTCCTCTACCACGCCAACCTGATCCACAGCGCCACCGACTACTACGGCGCGGAGCTGGCGGACCGCCGGATGACCGCCGTGTTCTTCTGGATGGCCTGACGGATGGCCTGATGGCTGGCCCGACGGATGGCCCGACGGATGGCCAGATGGCTGGCCTGATGGCTGGCCCGACCGGCTGACCACGCCGGGCCGGGACCCCGCGGACCGGTTCGAGCGGCGCCCGCCCGGGGACGCTCCCCGCATGAACCCCGACGCCGTACCCCCCACCGAGACGGTCCGCCCCGACTGGGCCGCCATCGACCGGCTGCCCACCGCCGACCTGCTCCGCCTGATGAACGCCGAGGACCGCGCCGTCCCCGTGACCGTCGCCGGGCAGCTGGCGCGGATCGCCGCCGTGGTCGACGCGGCGGCGGCGAGGATGGCGCGCGGCGGGCGGCTGGTCTACGCCGGGGCGGGCACGGCCGGGCGGCTCGGGGTGCTGGACGCCGCCGAGTGCCCGCCGACCTTCGGCACCGACCCCGGGCTGGTGGTGGGCCTGATCGCGGGCGGCCGGAGCGCCGTGACGGAGGCCGCCGAGGGCGCCGAGGACCGCACCGACCTCGCCGAGGCCGACGTGGCGGCGCTCGCCCTGACCCCGGACGACACCCTGGTGGGCGTCTCCGCCTCGGGTCGCACCCCGTACGCGCTCGCCGCCGTGGGCGCCGCCCGGGCGGCCGGGGCGCTGACCGTCGGGCTGGCCTGCAACCGCGGCTCGGCGCTGGTGGCGGCGGCGGAGCTGGGGATCGAGGTGGAGGTCGGCCCCGAGGTGCTGGCCGGCTCCACCCGGTTGAAGGCGGGCACCGCGCAGAAGCTGGTGCTCAACATGCTGTCCACGTCGGTGATGATCCGCCTCGGCCGGACGTACGGAAACCTGATGGTCGATCTGCGGGCCACCAACGTCAAACTCCGCGAGCGCGCCCGCCGGATCGTCGCGGAGGCCACCGGTGCCGACGCCCCGACGGTCGACCGCGCCCTCACCGCCACCGACGGCCGGACGAAGGACGCCGTCCTGCTGCTGCTCGCCGACGTGGACGCACCCACCGCCGCCCGGCTCCTCACGGCCTCGGCCGGACGGCTCCGCGACGCCCTCGAACTCGCCCGCCGCCAGCGCCCGTTGCCCGGCCCGGACCCGCTGGAACCCGGCAGGGTCTGACCGGGCGGCCACGACCACCTCACGCGGGGAACACGGGGTCCCCGTCCTCGCCGGTCCACGGCCACCGGTCCGGCTCCCGGCCGAGGGCCCGCCAGACGGCGTGTGCGGCGGCGAACTTCACGTCACCGGGGCCGGTGTCCGCCGGGGCCGTGACGATCTCCACGACCGAGACGAGGACGCCACGGGCCTCCTCGGGCAGCCGCATCAGCGCGTACCGGGCGCCGTCCCGCGCCTCCTCCCGGAACCGTTCCGCCTCTGCGCAGCCGGCGCCCACCGCGATCCCGAAGGACGCTCCGCGCCCGCCGGACACCTCGGCGACGACCCGCACCGCCGGTCCGGCGGCCACAGCGACGTGCACGGTCACCTGGGCGTAGCGCGACCATCGAGCGGTCTGGCGCGACAACCGGTGGGTACCCTCCACCGCTCACCCCCCGATCAGCACAGGAACCGGGCCGGGAACCCGAATCCGCACTACCCCAGCCGCAGGTCCGCGGCCGCCACGACCTCTCCCAGGCGCGGGAAGTCCAGCTCCACCGAGGCCCGGTGCTCCGCCTCCGTCAGCCCGGCCATCGCGTCCTCGACGAACACCAGCCGGTAGCCGTGGTCGGCGGCCGCGCGGGCGGTCGACTCCACACCGAGGTTGGTCGCGATCCCGGCGAGGACGAGCGTCTCCACTCCCCGGGCCCGGAGCAGTTCGTGCAGTCCGGTGCCCTGGAAGGCGCCGATGGTGCGCTTCACCACGACCTCGTCGGCCGCCGCCTCGACCTCGGCCACCAGCCCGCTGCCGGGCGGCTGTTCGGCGACGCCCGGCCGCTCGACCCGCACCGCGACGACCGGGGCGCCGGCCGCACGGAAGTCCTCGGCGAGGCGCAGCGAGGCCGCCACGACCTCCGGACCGGAGTGCGGCGCGAGCTGGTTGGCGACGATCCGGTCCATCAGGTCGATCAGGACCAGGGCCGTACTACGGGGATCAAGGGTGGTCATGGCGCTCACGCTAGCCCATCGCCCACGGCACCCGAACCCTCCGCCGCCTCCCGGGCGATCTCCGCCCGGAACCCCTCCACCAGCACCCGCAGCCCGTAGTCGAAGTCGGCGTCGTGGTCGGTCATCCGCAGCACGTCGGCGGCCTCGCTCAGCAGCGGCAGCTCGCGCAGCGCCTCGTCGGGGAACGGCGGCCGGGTGCGCTGCGCGGCGTCCTGTCGCCAGGCCTGTTCCTCGGTGACCCAGCCCATGATGTAGCGGTCGACGGTCAGCAGCAGTCGCAGTGCGGTGCGCGGGCGCAGCCCGGCCCGGCACAGCGCGCTCAACTGGGCCTCGATGGCCGGGAGTTCGTCCTCGGTCGGCAGGGTGCCGGCGTGCACCCGGGCGCCGTCACGGTAGGCCAGCAGGGCGTTGCGCTTGGCCCGGGCGTCGGCGGTGATCCAGTCGGGCCAGTGCTCCGGGTCCGGCTCGCGGTCGGGCGGGAGGGCCTCGGCGAGCATCGCCTCGGCCATCAGGTCGAGCAGTTCCCGCTTGTTCTTGAAGTGCCAGTACAGCGCCGGTGACTGCACGCCCAGCTCGCGGGCGAGCCGGCGGGTACTGAGCCCGTCGATGCCCTCCTCGTTGAGCACGCGCAGCGCGGTGCGCACCACTTCGTCGCGTTGCAGCGCCATCCGATCGGCCTCCCGGTAATCCGCTTGCGGGGCCACCTTATCGCCGCTAAGTTCCGACCCGGACTTTATCAGTGATAAGGAGGCAATGCCCGCCACGACAACCACTGCCGCGACAACCACTGCTACGACGACCACTGCCGCGACGCCCACCCACCCGACACCCAAGGACCCCGCATGACCCCAGGAACGGACCGCCGACGGTCCCGACTGCTCCCCGACACCACCCCCTGGCGCACCTCCCGGGACTTCCGCCTCACCTGGACCTCCGGCACGGTCACCCTGCTCGGCTCGGTCTTCACCATGACCGCGATCCCGCTCCAGATCGCCGACCTCACCGGCTCACCGCTCGCCGTCGGAGCCGTCGGAGCGGTCGAACTCGTGCCCACCGTCCTGTTCGGCCTCTACGGAGGCGTGCTCGCCGACCGCGCCGACCGCCGCAGCGTCGCCCTGGCCTGCGAAGTCGCCCTGGCCGTCCTGAGCACCCTGCTACTGGCCAACGCGCTGCTCGGGGCACCCGCCGTCTGGCCGCTCTACCTGGCCGCCGGCCTGGCGGCGGCCGTCCAGGGCATCCAGCAGCCCTCGGTGCAGGCGATGGTCCCGCGGCTGGTCCCGCCGGAGCAGCTGGTGGCGGCCGGGGCGCTGCTCTCGCTGCGCTGGAGCATCGGCGGCGTGGCCGCGCCGGCCGCCGCGGGAGTGCTGATCGCGACCAGCGGGGCCCCGGCCGCGTACTTGGTCGACCTGGCCACCTTCCTGCTGTCCATCGCCCTGCTCGCCCGGGTGCGGCCCGTCCCCTCGGAGCGGGACGCCGAGGCGCCGCCGCTGCGCGACCTCACCGAGGGCGTCCGGTACGCGGCCCGCCGGCCCGACCTGCTGGGCACCTACCTGGCCGACCTGGCCGCCACCGTGTTCGCCCTGCCCACCGCCCTGTTCCCCTTCCTCGCCGGGGAGCTGGACGCGACCTGGGCGCTGGGCCTGCTCTACTCGGCGTCCGCCGCCGGGAGCCTGCTCGCCGCCACCACCGGCGGGTGGACGGAACGGGTGCACCGGTACGGACGGCCGGTCCTGCTCTCCGCCGCCCTGGTGGGCGCGGCCACCGCCGCGGCCGCCGTCGCCCCGGGCCTGTGGGCCGTGCTGCTCTGCCTGGCCGTCGCGGGCGCCGCCCACTGGATCGGCGACACCTTCCGCAGCGCCCTGTGGAACCGGTCCATCCCGGACGAGCTGCGCGGCCGCGCCGCCGGCCTGGAGCTGCTGATCGGCTCCGCCGGACCGGCCCTCGGCGACCTGCGGGCCGGCGGCCTCGCCGCCCGGCAGGGCATCCGGGCCGCACTGGGCACCGGCGGCCTGCTCTGCCTGGGCAGCAGCGCCCTGCTCGCCGCGGCACTTCCGGCGCTCTGGCGCTACGACCAGCGCACGCCTGCCACGGCGGAGGCCGGGGCCCGCCCCGCGCCGTGAGGGTGCCGGGCGCGCCCGGCCCGCCCACCGACTCCACCAGGTCCACGTCAAGCGAACTCTTGCCCCGCCCGCATTGACTGACGCTTTGTCAACAATTCACCATCCCCTGTCTACCCGCATAGATCCGCCACTGCTGACATGGACACACACCGCCCGGCAGCCCGTGCCGGGCCCGTGACAGGGAGCTCCCCCATGCTTCGCGCCCACCGACTCGCCCCCGCTGTCGCCACCGCGGTGCTCGCCGCGGCCGCCCTCGCGACCGCCGGCACCGCGCACGCCGCCCCCGCCTCCACCTCCGCCGCGCACGCCCGCGCCGCCCTCGACGCCACCTGTTCGCAGGCCTACCTCCCGCTGCCCGACCCCGCCTGCACCCCGGGCGCCACCAACCCGGACGTCACCCAGGACACCATCGACTCCACCATCTGCGTCCCGGGCTACAGCACCTCGATCCGCCCCTCCACCAGCTACACCAACCGCTTGAAGGTCCAGCAGATCGCCCAGTACGGCTACGAGGACACCAGCACGGCCGACTACGAGGAGGACCACTTCATCCCGCTGTCCCTCGGCGGCCACCCCACCGACCCGAACAACCTCTGGCCGGAGCCCCACTACGCCACCGACTCCAGCGGCCTGACCTCCACCGACAAGGACACCGTGGAGTACAAGCTCTACCGCGCGGTCTGCAACCACCAGGTCGCCCTGGTGCCCGCCCAGCAGGCCATCGCCACCAACTGGACCACCGCGCTGTCCGTCCTCGGCCTGGGCTGACGCCCGGCCGTCCGGCGCGGGCCCCGCGTCTCACAGCGTGAGGGCCCGTGCCGACGCCCTTACCGGGGACGGGAGTTCGGTCCGCCCGCGCAGGTAGCGGTCCACCGCCGCGGCCGCCGCCCGGCCCTCCGCGATCGCCCAGACGATCAGCGACTGGCCCCGCCCGGCGTCCCCCGCGACGAACACCCCGTCGGCGGCGGTGCCGAACCCGTCGTCCCGCTCCAGCGTCCCCTCCGGCCCGATGCCCAGCCCGAGTTGGGCGTACAGCGGCTGGTCCGGCTCCGGCCCGACGAAGCCCAGCGCGAGCAGCGCCAGCTGCGCCGGGAGCACCCGCTCGGTGCCCGCCCGGGGGCCGCGGTCGCCCGGCTCCGCCTCGGCGTAGCGGACGGCCGCCAGCCGCCCGTCCGGCCCCGGCTCGAACCCGACCGTGACCGCCGCGAACACCCGCCCGCCGGCCGAGGACGACCGGCCCTCCTCCCCCGACGTCGCCCGCTCCTCGCCCGACGACGCCCCCTCCTCACCCGACGACGACAGCGACAGCGACGACGCCCCCGCCCGCCCCGCCAACTCCTCGTGCGAGGTGGTCTCCCGGTACACCTTGGGGTGGACCGGCCAGGGCTGCCCCGGCCCGCGCCGCTCCGGCGGACACGGGTTGATGTCCAGCTGGGTCACCGAGGCCGCACCCTCGCGCAGCGCCGTCCCCAGGCAGTCGGAGGCGGTGTCCCCGCCGCCGACGACGACCACCCGCCGCCCCCGCGCGGACAGCGGCGAGACCGCCCGGTCCCCCTCGTCCACCCGGTTCGCCCAGGTCAGGTACTCCATCGCCGGGTGCACTCCGGCCAGCTCGCACCCGGGCACGGCCGGCACCCGCCAGGCACCGGCCCCCACCGCGACCACCACCGCGTCGTACCCGGCCCGCAGCTGCTCCCCGGTGACGTCCCGCCCGGCCCACACCCCGGTGCGGAACTCGGTGCCCTCGGCCCGCAGCTGCGCCAGCCGCCGTTCCAGCCGGTGCTTCTCCAGCCGGAACGGCGGGATCCCGTAGCGCAGCAGCCCGCCCGCCCGGTCGGCCCGTTCGTAGACGGTGGTGGCGTGGCCGGCCCGGGTCAGCTGCTGGGCGGCGGCCAGCCCGGCCGGCCCGGAGCCGATCACCGCCACCCGCCCGCCCGGTTCCGGCCGCTCGGGCGGCTGCGCCGCGTCCCAACCCTCGGCCCAGGCCCGGTCGGCGATCGCCAGTTCCACGTTCTTGATCGTCACCGCGTCCCCGTCGATCGCCAGCACGCAGGCGCTCTCGCACGGGGCCGGGCAGAGCCGCCCGGTGAACTCCGGGAAGTTGTTCGTCGCCAGCAGCCGGGCGGCCGCGGCCCGCCAGTCCGCGTCCGCGACCAGCCGGTTCCACTCCGGCACCAGGTTCCCCAGCGGACAGGCCGCGTGGCAGAACGGCAGCCCGCAGTCCATGCAGCGCTCCGCCTGTCCGCCCACCAGCGGCAGCAGTGCCCCCGGCCGGTACACCTCCCGCCGGTCCCCCAGCCGCTCCCGGGCGTCCCGGCGCGCCCGCTCCGCGCGCGGGGTGGTGAGGAAGGCCATCCGCTCTGCCATCGAGGCCTCCGGCGGGGCGTACCGAAAGGGTCCGGCGGCCCACCCGGCGGCACGCCACCGTGTGGCCACCGTACGCCCACGAAGCGGCGCGCGACACCCGCGCCGGCCGGGAATCCGTGCCCCCGCTCTCCACTGCCGTGAGCACGCCAGGGAGAATCTCCCGCATGAGCCACACCGTGCTGATCGCCGAGGACGACCGCGCCATCCGCGACTCGCTCACCCGCGCCCTCACGCTGGAGGGCTACCGGGTGCGGATAGCCGCGGACGGCACCCAGACCCTGGCCGTCCTCGCCGAGCAGCGGCCGGACGTCCTGGTGCTCGACGTGATGATGCCCGCGCCGGACGGCCTGGAGGTCTGCCGCCGGCTGCGCGCGGCCGGCGACCGCACCCCGGTGCTGATGCTCACCGCCCGGGTCGAGGTCCCGGACCGGATCGCCGGGCTGGACGCCGGGGCCGACGACTACCTGGTCAAGCCCTTCGACGTGGACGAGCTGTTCGCCCGGCTGCGCGCCCTGCTGCGCCGCAACCCGCCCGCCGACACCCCCGAGGACGTCCTGACCGTCGCCGACCTGCGGGTCGAGCCGCCTGCCCGCCGGGCCTGGCGCGGCGGCGCCGAACTGGAGCTCTCCCGCACCGAGTTCGACCTGCTGGAGCTGCTCGCCCGGAACGCCGGCGCCGTCCTCGACCAGACCACCCTGTACGAGCGGATCTGGGGCTACGACTTCGGCCCGGGCTCGAAGAACCTCGCGGTCTTCATCGGCTACCTGCGCCGCAAGCTCGACCGCCCCGGCCTCACCCCGCTGATCCACACCGTCCGCGGCGTCGGCTACACGCTGCGCGAGCCGTGACCGGCCCGTCGGCCCGCCGCCCCCGGCTGCCGCGCCCCGGCCTGCGCACCACCCTCTCGCTCGCCTTCGCGGTGATGGCGGCCCTGGTCGCGGTGGTGATCGGCACGCTCGGCTACCACGCGGCGGCCGCGCTGATCCGCGACGACGAGTCGGACGACTTCAACTCGGCCGTCCACGCGGTCAGCGGCCAGGTGGACCGCCAGAAGCTGTTCCCGGGGGACTTCAACAGCCCGAGCGGGCTGAGCGAGCAGCTGCTGCACCCGATCAGGGTGACCGCCCAGGCCCTCGACTCGCACGGGGCGATCCTCCCGGGCACCGCGCACCTCGACCTGCCGACCACCGCGACCGACCGCGAACTCGCCCGCGCCGACGCACCCGCCCGCACGGTGATCGACGTGCGCCGGGTCGGCGGCCGGACCTGCCGGGTGGGCGTGGTCTCGCTCGGCGGCGGCCGGGGCGCCGTCCAGGTCGTGCTGCAACTCGACGACATCGAGGAGCTGTTGGAGGTGCTGCGGCACCAGATGGCGGCCGTGGTGGCCGTCGTCGTGCTGGTGGCGGGCGGATCCGGCTGGCTGGTCGCCGGGCGGATCACCGGCCGGCTGGTCCGGCTCACCGACGCGGCCGAACGGGTCGCCGCCAGCGGCCGCCTGGACGTCCCGGTGCCCGCCTCCGGCCGGGACGAGGTGGGCCGGCTCGGCCGCGCCTTCGACCGGATGCTGGTGCGCCTCGCCACCGCCAAGGAGAACCAGCGCCGGCTGGTCCAGGACGCCGGGCACGAGCTGCGCACCCCGCTGACCAGCCTGCGCACCAACCTCTCGGTGCTGCCCAGCATCGACCGGCTGCCGCCCGCCGAGCGCACCGCGCTGCTCGCCGACCTGGCCGAGGAGGCCCGGGAGCTGACCCAGCTGGTGGAGGAGCTGGTGGCGCTGGCGGCGGACCGCAAGGCCGACGAGGACCCGGTCGAGGTGGTGCTGGCGGAGGTGGTCCGCTCGGCCGCCGCCCAGGCCCGCCGGCGCAGCGACCGGGAGATCACCGTGGTCACGGACGACACCGTCGTCATCGCCCACCCGGACGCGCTGGCCCGCGCGGTGGGCAACCTGCTGGACAACGCGGCCAAGTTCGACCCGGCCGGGACGTCCCCGATCGAGCTGGTCGCGCACGGCCTCCGGGTCGAGGTCCGGGACCGCGGTCCGGGCATCGACGCGACCGACCTCGACCGGGTCTTCGACCGCTTCTACCGGGCCACCGCGGCCCGCAGCCTGCCCGGCTCGGGCCTGGGCCTGGCCATCGTCGCCGAGGTGGCCCGCTCGCACGGCGGCACCGCCTACGCCGCCAACCGGGCCGGCGGCGGCGCGGTGATCGGCTTCACCCTGGGCGGCTGAGCACCCCCGAGCACCCCCGGGCACAGCTCAGCCCCCTCGGCCTCGGCACGCCGAACGGGCCCGGCGCGCACCAGGCGCACCGGGCCCGTTCGGAGGACGGGTCGGCTCTCAGACCGCGGCGAGCAGTCCCCGCCCGAGCCAGTCGGCGTCGTCCTTCACGCCCGGCAGGACGAAGAAGTACCCGCCACCGGTCGGCGAGATGTAGTCCACCAGCGGCTCGTCGATCAGCCGGGTCTGGGTGGCCTCGAACTGCCGCACCACGTCCTGCTGGTAGCAGCAGAACACCAGGCCCATGTCCAGGTTGCCCGCCTTGTCCACGCCCCGGTCGTAGTTGAAGCCGCGGCGCAGGATGCGCGAGTTGTCGGTGTCGGCGGTGCGCGGGTTGGCCAGCCGGATGTGCGCGTTGAGCGGGATCGCCTTGCCGTCCGGGTCCTTGCCGTAGTCCGGCGCGTCGTTCTCCTGGTGCCCGTCCAGCGGCGCGCCGGTGTCGCGGCGGCGGCCGAACATCTTCTCCTGCTCGCTGAGCTTGACCCGGTCCCAGAACTCGATCAGCATCCGGATGATCCGGACCACCTGGTAGCTGCCGCCGGTCGCCCAGGCGGGCTCGCCGGCGCCGTCGGTGACCCAGATCAGCCGGTCGCTCTCGCGGGCCGAGGTGGTGTCCGGGTTGGCGATGCCGTCCTTGAAGCCGAGCAGGTTGCGCGGGGCGCCGTCCGGGCGGGAGGCGCTCTTGAAGCCGTCGATCCGCCAGAGGATCTGCATCGCCCCGCGGGTGTGGCGGGTGATGTCGCGCAGTGCGTGCAGCACCGTGTCCTGCTGGTCGGCGCAGATCTGCAGCGAGAGGTCGCCGTGCAGCTCGCCGGGCTGGAGGTTGTCGTTGGGGAAGGTCTTCATCGGCGTCAGCTTGACGGGCTTGGCCTTGGCGAGCCCGTAGCGGTCGTCGAACAGCGAGGCGCCGACGCCGACCGTGACGGTGAGGTTGTCGGTGGGCACGGTGGGGCCGAGGATGCCGCTGTCCGAGGGCGGGGCACCGACGCCGAGGTCGGGCGGGGTGCCGCCGGCGGTGAGCAGGCGGATCCGCTCGGTCAGGGTCCTGCACAGGTCCTCCAGGCCCTTGCGGTCCTGGGCGATGACCTGGCAGGAGACGAAGGCGGCGAAGCCGGGGGCCGGGGTGACGACGCCGGCCTGGTGGGCGCCGTGGAACGGGACGGCCCCGTTCGCGGGCTGGTGGGTGTCCCCGGCGGCGGCCGGTTCGGCCCCGAGGGTGAACGCCCCGCCGGCCAGTACGGCGGCCCCGGCGCCCGCGCCGAGCGCGGCCCGGACGAAGCTGCGCCGGGCCGGACCGGCCGGGCAGCCGCCCTGGTCGGCGACCGACTCGGCGGCCGGTGCGGCGGAGACGGCGGCAGCGGCGTGCGGGAACGGGCAGGAGCCGGCGGCTGCGGTGTGGTCGGTCATCAGGCGGCCTTCCGGATCTCGAGCAGGGCGGGGACGGGCGAGAGGTCTTCGAGCAGCTGGCCGGTGGCGCCGTTCAGCTGGCGGCGGGTGCCGTCGGGCAGCTTGTCGAGCGGGATCCAGCCGTCGGCGGTGTGCGCCGCGGCGACGAGGTCCCCGACCCGCTTCATCCCGGCGTTGACCCGGACCAGCACCTGCGGGTCGCGCTCGTCGAGCAGCGGCTGGAGCAGGGTCAGCAGCTCCTGGGTGCCGGCCAGGTTGGCCTGGGTGGTGGCGAGGTTGGTGCCGCTGCCCATGTCGGTGTCGCCGGTCAGCTCGAACTGGAGGGTGTTCTCCAGGATCTCGTGGGCGCGCAGCGGGAGGTCGCCCGGGTCGAAGTCCTGGGTGGGGAAGTCGTGCACCAGCTTGGCGACGTTCTGGGCGAGCTCGTCGGCGACCGGCGTCAGGTCGGCGGCGGACTGGCCGTGCCAGAGGCCGTACTCCAGGCGCAGGAAGCCGGTGAAGCCCGGGTCCTGGGCCTTGTCGGCGTAGCCGTCGGCGCGGCCGTCGATCTTCTTGTCGAGGTCGGCGAAGGTGCCGTAGGCGGCGCCGAGCGAGGCGTACTGGAGGTGGGCGGTGAGCCAGTCGGCCTTGGCGGCGTTGAGGTCGCCGCCGTGCACGTCGGTCTGGATCTTCTGGGTCTGCGTCATCAGGGTCGCGAGGCCCTTGGTGACGTAGTCCTTGTAGCTGTCCAGCGGGGCCTTGAGGTCGTCCTCGGAGACCGGCTTGACGGCCTTGACCTCGGCACCGCCGGAGACGTGCACGGTGGCGGAGGTCGCGGTGGTGCCGCCGGTGGGCACGCAGCGCCAGGCGTAGTCGCCGGAGCCGATGGTGGCGGTCAGCGCCCGGGTGGTGCCGGGGGCCAGGCCCTCGATCTCGCCGTAGACCGCGCCGGTGCCCGGGTTGACCAGGTAGACCTCGGAGACCTTGTCCCCGCTGTTGTGCATCTGGAACACCTGCTGGCCCGGCTGGGGGGTGCCGAAGCCCTTGCCGCACTCCTTCTCGGAGACCGCGACGGTGGCCGAGCTGTCCTGCTTGCCGTCGCTGACGGCGATCACGGCGCCGGCCACCACGACCGGTACGGCGACCAGCGCGGTCGGCAGCACCCAACGCGGCCGCTCGGTGCGCACCGGCTCGGCCTGCTCCGCGTCCGGCTTGCCCGCCGCAGCAGCGGCGGGGGCGGCGGGGGCCGCGGCCGGAGCCGCCGTGCCGCCGCGCACGCCCTCGATGAACAGGGTCATCACGATGCTCAGGTAGGCGATGTAGCCGACGACCTGGAGGACCGTCATGGTGACGGTCAGGTTGAGGGTGCCCTGGACCAGCGTGGCGTACCAGGACGAGGCGTCCAGGTGCCCGCTCAGGTCGAAGGCGTACGTGCTGCCGCCGCCGACCAGCCCGGACTCCTGGAGGTCGCGCAGGCCGTAGCCGAGCACGCCCGCGGCGACCACGATCAGGCCGGCGCCGGTGAGGGTGAAGAACTTGGTGAGGTTCATCTTGAGGGCCCGGCGGTACAGGCCCCAGCAGAGCGCGACGGAGAGCAGCAGGCCGACGGCGGCGCCGATGATCGGCCCGGTGGACTCCCCGGCGGTGCGCGCGTTGGTCCACAGGAAGAGCGAGGTCTCCAGGCCCTCCCGGGCGACGGCGAGGAAGCTGGTGAGCACCAGCGCGCCCGCGCCCATGGCCAGCGAGGCCTGGACCTTCTCCTTGATGTCGGCGGAGAGGGTGCGCGCGGAGCGGCGCATCCAGAACACCATCGCGGTGACGAAGCCGACCGCGATCAGGCTCAGCACCCCGCCGAACGCCTCCTGGGCGTGGCCGGAGAGGTTGGCGGCGGTGAAGGTGAGCACCGCGCCGAAGCTGAGGCTGAGTGCGACGGCCGCCGCGACGCCCGTCCAGACCTGGGGGAGCCGGCCCTTCTGACCGGCCCTCACCAGCGTGGCGACCAGGATCGAGACGATCAGGCCCGCTTCGAGTCCCTCGCGCAGCCCGATCAGAAAGCTGGGAAACGCCTCATCCCACATGCAGCGGGCTCCTCCCCCGGGCCGCCCCGGGTCGTACCTGTTCTGGAGCGCACCGCCGCGGCAGCGGCGGCACGGCACGGCGAACGCCCCGGACACCGTGGTCCAGGGCGTTGCGCTTAGCTTAGGCAAACCTTAGAGGGACGGCGGTCAACTGCACCCCCCGTTCAGGTAAGGGTTCGGTATGAGAACACCCATGCGCCGGGCAACTCCGCAGGTCGGAGCCATCGGGGCCGCCGAGGGGCGGGCCGGTTCACCCCCACCACTGCTCGGGTGCCGCCTCGGGCCCGGGCTCCGGAGGAACCGTCACCGGTTCGGCGCAGCGCACCAGCAGCTCCCCCTCCTCCGTCCCGGTGACCAGGAAGCCCCGCTCCCGCAGGACGAGCGCGGCCGCCCCGCTCAGCGCCGCCCGCGCCGACCCGGAGGGCGGACCGTCCGCCTCCGCCCCCGGGGACCAGCCGACCGCCACCCCCTCGGGGTGACGGTCGATCGACAGCGGCGAGGTGCCCGGTGCGGTGTCGAACCCGGCGCGGGACAGGGCCTCGGTGACGGACGCGAGGAGTTCACGGTGATCCACCATTGGCGCAGCGTAGGCCCGGCCCCGCGCGGCGCCCGGACGCGGCACGCGCCGAAACGGTTCAGCTGCACCCGGGCGCAGCATCTCCCCCGCCCGGCCCCGACCGGCGGCCAGCCCGATCGGGCGTCAGGAACCCCCGTCCGGCCCGACACGAGCGGCCGGACGGCCCGATGGACGTGCACAGTCGGCCCCCTGCCGACAGCATGACAGAGTAAGCGCTCCATCACCCTGAGCAACGGGTCCAGTGAACCGCCCAGGTCCGCGCGCCGGTCCGCCCGGCGGACCCGTATCGAGAGGTCCCATGATCACAACACTTCGCCGGCCGGCGTCCTCGCCGACGGGCCTCCACGCCGGCACGCCGAGAACGCCGGGGAGCCCGTCGTGAGAACCGACCAGCAGTCGCAGCCGGGACCGGTGACCAGCACCCGCGCCAAACCGGCCAACAAGGCCGAAGCCCTCGCCGACTGGACCGACGGCCGACTCGGCATCTACTCCCTCGCCAAGGCCAACCTGCGCAAGATCTTCCCGGACCACTGGTCCTTCATGCTGGGCGAGATCGCGCTCTACACCTTCGTCATCATCATCCTGACCGGCGTCTGGCTGACCCTCTTCTTCAACCCGAGCATGGGCGAGGTCGTCTACGACGGCTCCTACGTCCCGCTCAAGGGCATCCGGATGTCCGAGGCCTACGCCTCGACCGTCAACATCAGCTTCGAGGTCCGCGGCGGCCTGCTGATGCGCCAGATCCACCACTGGGCGGCCGTCGTCTTCATCGCCTCGATGCTGACCCACATGCTGCGGGTGTTCTTCACCGGCGCCTTCCGCAAGCCCCGCGAGATCAACTGGATCTTCGGCGCGCTGCTGCTGTTCCTCGGCATGTTCGACGGCTTCATGGGCTACTCGCTGCCGGACGACCTGCTCTCCGGCACGGGCATCCGCTTCATGGAGGGCGCGGTCCTGGCCGTCCCGATCGTCGGCACCTACCTGCAGTTCTTCATCTACGGCGGCGAGTTCCCGGGCACCGACATCATCCCGCGGCTGTTCACCGTCCACATCCTGCTCATCCCGGGCATCATGGTGGGCCTGCTCGCGGCGCACCTGATCCTGGTCTTCTACCACAAGCACACCCAGTTCGCCGGGCCCGGCCGGACCAACGAGAACGTGGTCGGCATGCCGCTGATGCCGGTCTACATGGGCAAGGCGGGCGGCTTCTTCTTCCTGGTCTTCGGCGTGATCTCGTTCATGTCGGCGATCGCCACGATCAACCCGATCTGGGCGTACGGCCCGTACCGGCCCGACCAGGTGTCCACCGACGCCCAGCCGGACTGGTACATGGGCTTCTCCGAGGGCCTGATCCGGGTGATGCCGGGCTGGGAGATCAGCGTCTGGGGCGGCCACACCCTGAACCTCGGGGTGTTCATCCCGCTGATGGTCTTCCCGACCGTGCTGCTGGCCATCTGGTGCTGGCCGTTCCTGGAGGCCTGGGTCACCGGGGACCGCGGCGAGCACCACATCGCCGACCGCCCGCGCAACCACCCGGTCCGCACCGCGTTCGGCGTGGCCTGGATGGGCCTCTACCTGATCCTGCTGGCCGGCGGCGGCAACGACCTGCTGGCGACCCACTTCCACCTGTCGATCAACGCGATCACCTACGCCGTGCGGATCGGCTTCTTCGCCCTGCCGGTGGCGCTGTTCGTGATCACCAAGCGCTGGTGCCTGGGCCTGCAGCGGCGGGACAAGGAGAAGGTGCTGCACGGCCGGGAGACCGGCGTGATCAACCGGCTGCAGCACGGCGAGTTCGTCGAGGTGCACGCGCCGCTGCCGCAGGGCCGGCTGTACACCCTCACCTCGCACGAGCAGCCCGAGCCGGTCGAGCTGGCGCCCGAGGTGGACGAGAACGGCGTGGCCCGCCGGGCCGGCCTGTGGACCCGCACCCGGGCCAAGCTGTCCCGCGGCTTCTACGGCGAGGGCAGCCAGATCGCCAAGCCCACCGTCGAGGAGCACGAGGAGATCACCAGCGGCCACGGCCACCACTGACGGCGCCCCCGGCACGACCAGGGCCCGCTGCACCGGAAACGGTGCGGCGGGCCCTCGGTGTCGCCGGACTCCCCCCGCGCAGTCGCCCGGGCGGGCCGGCGGTTCAGCCCCGCAGGGCGGCCGGGACGACGGCGAACAGCGCCGCCGCCAGGGTGACGGAGAGGCAGAGCGTCGCCCAGCGGGTGCAGATCCGGCGGCACTCCGCGCGGTAGCGGGCGGCCAGCCGGCGGCAGCGGTCGACGGCGCGGTCGACGACCTCCTCGGCGTAGCGCAGGCGGTCGGCGGCGTAGGCCCGCTCCAGGTCCTCCCGTTCGGCCTCCGGCAGCCAGGGGAACTGCGCGGCGAAGGCGCGGGCGTCGCGTTCGGCCGCCGCGACCTCGGCCTCCCAGGCCAGGAAGCCCTCGATGCGGGCGATCCCCACCCGGGAGTTCCTCCGGCCGCCGCCGGCCGCCCCGCCCTGGCGCGGGGTCCGCGCCCGCGGTGGACGCCGTCTGCCGCTCATGACCGCTCCTCACGTCCTGTCGGGTCGTCCCGCCGGAATTCCTGCGCAGACGGGCTCCGGCGCCGAGTCGCTCCGCAACCACGCAACTACTACCAGCGACGAACCGCAGGTGGCGGGCGGCTCGCCACGACCCCGGGGGCCCGAGAAAACTTGCGTGTCACGCACTATTGCGCACCACGCACCTTTGGCGGGACAGTGGTGCCATGACGGACGGAGAGCCCGGACTGCGGGAACGGAAGAAGGCCGCGACGCGGGAGGCGCTCAGCTGGGCGGCGCTCAGCCTGGCGGTGGAACGGGGACTGGAGAACGTCCGGGTCGAGGACATCGCGGCCGCGGCCGGGGTGTCCCCGCGCACCTACAACAACTACTTCTCCAGCAAGGCCGAGGCGATCGTCTTCCGGCACCGCAACCGGATCATGCGGGCCGCCGAGGCCCTGGCCACCCGCCCGGCGGAGGAGCCGCTGTGGGAGGCGCTGTCCCAGGCCCTGGTCGAACCCTTCGACGGCGCCGAGGAGGAACCCGCCCCCGGCTGGGTCGCCGCCGTGCGACGGCTCCTGCGCGAACCCTCGCTCCAGGCCGAGCTGTTCCGCGGCGGCGCGCAGACCAGGGCCGGGCTCACCGCCGCGATCGCCGCCCGCACCGGCACCGATCCGGACCGGGACCTCTACCCGAAGCTGGTGGCCGCGGCCGCGCTCTCCGCGCTGCAGGTCACCAACGAGCACTACCTGGTCGCCGACCCGGCGGTGCCCTTCAAGCCGCTGTTCGCCGAGGCGCTGCGCCAGCTCGCGGCCGGGCTGCCCGATCCGTCCGCCCGGTGAACCCACCACACCCCTGGGGGAATTGACATGACCAACGAGGTCGTCATCGTCGGCGCCGGCCCGGTCGGGCTGTTCCTGGCCTGCGAACTGACCCTGGCCGGCGTCCGGCCGGTGGTCCTGGACCGGCTGCCCGAGCGCTCCGGCGAGCAGAAGGCCAACGGCCTGGTCGGGCAGGTGCTCCGGCTGCTCGACCACCGCGGCCTCCACCGGGCGCTCAGCGGCGCCGCCGGTGCGCCGCGGCCCGTACCCCGGTTCGTCTTCGGGGCCTTCCCGCTGGAACTGCACCGGCTCGACGGCAATCCGCTGCACGCCCTGCCGATCCCGCAGCACCGGATCGAGGCCGTCCTGGAGGAACACGCCCTCGCGCTGGGCGTCACGGTCCTGCGCCGGTGCGAGGTCACCGGCTTCACCCAGGACCGGGACGGGGTCACCGTGGACCTCCACGGCCCGGACGGCGCAGGGCAGTTGCACACCCGCTACCTGGTCGGCGCGGACGGCGGCCGCAGCACCGTCCGCAAGCGCGCCGGCATCGGCTTCCCCGGCGTCACCTCGCCCGACCCGGTCTCCCGGATCGCCCACGTGCTGCCGCCCGAGGGCCTGCGCACCACCGACGACGGCAAGCTCCTGCTGCCCGGCTGCCCGACCCCGTTCGGGCCGTGGACCCACACCCGCACCGAGCACGGCGTGTTCGTCATCTCCCCGTTCGGCCCGGACGCCGCCATGATCGCCACCATGGAGTGGGGCGGCCCGCCCGTCGACGAGGCCGGCCCGCTCACCCTGGACGAGCTGCGCGCCAGCATCCGCCGGGTCACCGGCGCCGACCTGCCGCTCGCCCCGGCCCGGACGGCGGGACCGTTCACCCCGCGCCGCACCGTCGGCCACAACACCCGGCTCGCCGAGCGGTACCGCGAGGGCCGCGTCCTGCTGGTCGGCGACGCCGCGCACGTCCACGCCGCGACCGGCGGCCCCGGCCTCAACCTCGGCCTCCAGGACGCCGCCAACCTGGGCTGGAAGCTCGCCGCCGAACTCCGGGGCTGGGCCCCGCCCGGCCTGCTGGACAGCTACCAGGACGAACGCCGGCCGGTCGGCGAGCGGGTCTTCATGCACTCCCAGGCCCAGATGGCCCTGATGGCCCCCGGCCCCGGGATCACCGCGCTGCGCGCCCTGGTCGGCGAGCTGATCGCCCACCAGGACAACCTCGCCCGGATAGCCGCCCTGATGGCGGGCAGCGACGTCCGCTACGACACCGACTGCCCGCACCCGCTCGCCGGGGGCTTCGCCCCGGAGCTCGCCCTCGACACCCCGACCGGGAGCACCCGCCTGGCCGAACTCACCCACAGCGGAAGGCCGTTGCTGCTCGACCTGACCGGCGGCGCGCTCGGCCTCGCCGACCGGGCGGCCGGCTGGAAGGACCGGGTCGACGTCCTCGCCGCCGACTGCCCCCAGGCACCACCGCCCGCCGGAGCCCTGCTGCTGCGCCCGGACGGCTACGTCGCCTGGGCCTGCGCCCCCGGCGACGCCGACCGGGCGGGACTGGACCGGGCGCTGCGCGGCTGGTTCGGCGCACCGCGGATCTGAGTACCGGCACCCGGGCGGACTGAGTACTCCACCCCTGCCGGGGCGGCGGGAGCCGCCGGAAGACTGGGCACATGAGCGAATCCCTGCCCACCGCAGCCGCCCCGACCAGGACCGCACCGGACCGCTGGTGGCGGGCCCCGTCGATCTCGACGGCGCTGACCCTGGCACTGCTGCCGCCCGCGGTCATGCTCCGGGGCCTCGGCGAAATGGCCACCGACCCCTGTACGTCCACGGGCCCGTGCCCCGCCGTGCCGCACCTGGCGGTCGCCTCGGCCTCCGTGGTCGCGGCGGTGATCGCGGTCGTCCTCCAATGGCCCGCGGCCCGGCTGTTCCGACCGGCCCGGGTGGCCGTCTCCCTGGTCCCGCCGGCCGCACTCGCGGTCGAGTTCTTCGCCATCCTGAGCATCGGCCCCGGCGCGTGACCCCGGCGCCCGCCCCCAGGTCAACTGAGGCCTGTCTCTTGGATCCTTGCCGGGTCCGCGACGCCGGGGCACGCACCTCGCCGCGTTGTCGTCGGTCACCAATGCTCCGCAGCGGCTCCCTCCTCCGCCTTGCGATGCACGCACCCCGACGCCGCGGCCTGATCCGACAAAATCCAAGAGACAGGCCTTAAGGTCGTCGCGGCCGCCCTTCGACGGGCGGAGGGAACCGGACGAACGGGGAACCATGCGCATCGGAATCATCGGCACCGGCGTGGTCGGGCAGACCCTCGCGGACAAGCTGGTCTCGCTCGGCCACCAGGTGGCCCTGGGCTCCCGGACCAAGGACAACGAGCACGGGCTGGCCTGGGCCGGAAAGGCCGGCCCCGCGGGCAGCTGCGGGACCTTCGCCGAGGCGGCGGCCTTCGGAGAGGTGGTGCTGAATGCCACCGGCGGGACGGTCTCGCTGGCGGCGCTGCGCGCGGCCGGGGCGGAGCGCCTCGCCGGGAAGCTGCTGATCGACGTGTCCAACCCGCTGGTGTTCGGCCCCGGGGGCGTCACCCTCGCCCCGGTCAACACCGACAGCATCGGCGAGCAGATCCAGCGCGAGTTCCCCGAGGCCCGGGTGGTAAAGGCCCTCAACACGCTGAACTGCGAGCTGATGGTCGCACCGGGCAGGCTGGCCGGCGAGCACAACCTGTTCATCGCCGGGAACGACGCCGTCGCCAAGGCCGAGGCGGTCGCCCTGCTGGGCGAGTTCGGCTGGCCGGCCGAGTGGATCGTCGACCTCGGGGACATCACCGGCGCCCGGGCGACCGAGATGATGATGCCGTTCTGGCTCCGGATGATGGGCCACTTCGGCGACGCCTCGTTCAACTACTCGTTCCGGCGGCCCGCGTAGCCCGCCGGGCCCGCCCCTCCCCCGGTGGTGGGGCGGGCCCGGCGGTCGCCGACCGGCCGTGGGGGACAATGGTCGGCATGTCCCGACGTCGTTCCGCGCCCCGCCCCGCCGCTCCCCGGCTGCTGCCGTCCTCCCCGTGCCCGTGCGGCCTGCCCGCCGCCTACGGCGACTGCTGCGGCCGGCTGCACCGCGGCCAGGCGAAGGCCACCACCGCCGAGTCGCTGATGCGCTCCCGGTTCAGCGCCTTCGCCGCCCAGGACGAGGCCTACCTGCTGCGCACCTGGCACCCGGACACCCGGCCCGACGAGGTCGACTTCGACCCGGCCCTGCGCTGGACCGGGCTGGAGGTGCTCTCCACCAGCGAGGGCGGCGCCTTCCACGCCGAGGGCACGGTCGCCTTCCGCGCGCACTGGACGGAGGGCGGCGAGCAGGGCGTGCTCAGCGAGCACAGCCGCTTCGTCCGGTACGAGGGCGCCTGGGTGTACCTCGACGCCCTCTCGCTCGGCTGAGGACCCGCCGGCCGGGGCCGCCGCCCTACAGGTAGTCGTCCAGGCGGCCCAGCGAGTAGCCGGCCGCGGTGACCTCGTTGAGCACCTTGCGCAGCAGGTCCGGCATGGTGGCCTTCCAGTCGGAGGTGCCGCGGAAGTGGGTGAGGATGATGTCGCCCGGGTGGAGCTTCCGGTCGTCGTAGCGCCACTCCATGTGGTCCGGGAAGGCCTCCTCGTTCCACAGCGGGACGGCCTGCACCCCGCAGGAGGCCGCGGCGCGCAGGGTGTCGTCGTTGTACTCGCCGTACGGGGGGCGGAACAGCCGGGGGCGCACGCCGATCTGCTGCTCCAGCTGGTCCTGCTGGTCGCAGATCTCCCGGCGCTGGGTCTCGTAGTCGAGGACCTTGAGGTTGCGGTGGTTGATCGTGTGGTTGTTGATCTCCACGCCCTGCTTGTGCAGGTCCCGGAAGTAGCCGTAGTTGTCGCGGACGAGGTAGTCGGAGAGGAAGGCGCTGAGCGGGATCCCCAGTTCCGCCGCCATCCGGGAGAACTCCGGGTCCTTCTCGAAGCCGTCGTCGATGGTCAGGAAAACCACCTTGTCCTCGGTCGGCACCCGGAACACCACGGGCGGGCGGCCGTCCTTCAGTTTGACGCCCTGCACCGGGGTGAGGGTGGCCTTGGCGGCGGGGCGGGCCGGGGCCTTCAACGGCGGGTGGTCCAGGCCCCAGCGCTGGGCGGTCTCCAGGGCGGTGCGGGCCACGTCGGCCTGGCGGGCGGCCGCCTCGCTGCTGGTCTCCTCCTGCTCCCGGGCCAGGCCGGGGAGCAGCGGCGGAGCGGGTTGGGCCGCCCCGGGGCTCGCCGGGGCGGCGTCGGCTCCGGCGGGCGCTGCCGCGGCTCCGGCGGCGGGCGCCCCGGCGGCCGGGGCGGGCTTGGGCTGGGCGGCGGGACCGGCGCAGCCGGTGACCACGGCGGTGAGGCAGACGGCGGCCAGCAGTCCGGTGCGTGCGCCGCTCCGCTTCTGACCTTTCCTCAGATCCCCAGTCGTGCGACAAACTGATGGTCCGTTCATAGCTGCTACTGCTCCCCCGCCGGGCGCCCCCGCCAACCCTCCGTCACCCGCCCGGGGCAACGGCACGCCGCCCGCCTTGCCGATCCTTTGCCGAATCCCCCACAACCGGTACGAAAACCCTTTGCGCCCACGGCACCCGGAAACGGATCATGCGCGCATGACCGACCGCTGGACCGTCACCACCGCCGACGTGACCGCCCCCGAGGCCACCGACCTGCTGCGCGAGTACTACTACGACGTGGCCAACCGCTACTACCGCCTGCACCTGGGCCGCGAGGGCACCCCGGAGGAACTGGAGTCCGGCCTCGCCGGCTCCCCCAGCGGCGACCTGGCCGCCCCCACCGGCCTCTTCCTGCTCGGCCGCTACGACGGCGCGCCCCAGTCCTGCGCCGGCCTGCGCCGCCACGACGCCACCAGCGTCGAACTCACCCGGGTCTTCGTCCGCCCCGGCCTGCGCGGCACCGGCGGCGGCGCCCAGCTGCTCGCCGCCGTCGACCGGGCCGCCCGCACCATGGGCGCCGAGCGGATCGTCCTGGACACCCGCCTCGACCTGGTCGAGGCCCGCGCCCTCTACCTGCGCAACGGCTACCGGGAGATCCCGGCGTACGGCGACACCGGCCCGTACTCCGAGGTCTGGTACGGCAAGGACCTCACCGAGC
This sequence comes from Kitasatospora sp. NPDC059160, assembly GCF_042755465.1. Classification (NCBI taxonomy): domain Bacteria; kingdom Bacillati; phylum Actinomycetota; class Actinomycetes; order Kitasatosporales; family Streptomycetaceae; genus Kitasatospora; species Kitasatospora sp. NPDC059160. The sequence continues at coordinate 66,251 of NZ_JBHZCN010000009.1, forward strand.
CGGGCCGCCACGGGAGTTGACCACCGGCACCGGCCCTGCCGCGCCCCTGCCCCGCCCTAGCGCGCCCCGGCCGCCCGGCGGCCCGCCAGGGCCGCGGCCAGCTCGGCGGCCGAGGGCGGGTTGGCGCCGGGGCGGGAGACGGTCAGCGCGGCGGCGGTGGCGGCCTCGGCGAGGCAGTCGGCCAGATCCGTGCCGGCCGCGCGGGCGTGCAGAAGGGCCGCCATGAAGGAGTCACCGGCGCCGACGGTGTCCGCGACCGCGACCGGGACGGCCGCCACCCGCTCCCGGCGGCCCGCCGCGGTGAGCGCCAGGGCGCCCTCCGCCCCGAGGGTCACCGCGACCGTGTCGGGCCCCAGGGCGAGCCAGCGCTCGGCGACCGCCTCCACGGGCTCGCCCGGGTAGAGCCAGGCGAGGTCCTCGTCGCTCGCCTTCACCAGGCCGCTCAGCGCCACGCAGCGCTCGACCCGGCGCACCGCCGCCGCCCGGTCGCCCATCAGCGCGGGGCGCACGTTCGGGTCGTAACTGACCGGCGCCCGGTCGCGCCACCGTTCCACCAGGGCGAGCACCGAGGCGGCGCCCGGTTCGGTGACCGCGCCGATCGAGCCGAGGTGGATCCCGGCGGGGGCGGTGGGGAGTTCGGTCGGCGGCAGCGTCCAGCCGATGTCGAAGGTGTACCCGGCCCGCCCCTGCCCGTCCAGCCGCACCACCGCCGAGGGCGTGCGGGCCACCTCGGCCGCCCGGACCACCACCCCGGCCGACTCCAGGTGGCGGCGGATCAGCCGCCCGTCGGCGTCCGGCCCCAGCTCGGTGAGCAGCACCGCCGGGCGGCCCAGCCGGGCCAGGCCGTACGCGACGTTCGCGGGGCTGCCGCCGGGGTGGACCCGGTCGGGGGCGCCGTCCGTCCGGACGATGTCGGCGACGCACTCACCGATCACCAGAAGGTGTGAAGCGGGGCTGGTCACGGCGGCTCCTGGCATCCGGTACGCGGGCGTCGTCCGGGGGCCACCCTACGCGGTGCGTCCGGGAAGGCGTCCGGGCACAGGAGTACGGCCGCCGGACCTGGCCAGGTTCTCCGACGGCCGTGGCCCCGTCCGTCAGGGGACGAAGCACTACGAACGCTAGCCCCGGCCCGGGGGCGCCGCCAGCACCGTGGTCCGTCCGGGGGACGCCCGCGTGTCGGCACCGTTGTGGCCGGATCCGGCGGGATCCGGCGGGACTCGGCCGGTCCCCGCCCGGCGGGGCTGACGGTCCAGTAGGGTCCGTGCCCGGTGCGCCGCGCACGCATCGCACGTCCGCCCCGTCCGAAGTGTGGTGATCCCCCTTGCCCAGGACCCGTGCCGCCTCCGCCCTGGCACTCGCCCTCGGCGCGGTGCTGCTGTCCGCGAGCGCCCCGCCGGCCGCCGCCGTGGACGGTCCGGGCGATCCGGTCTTCCCCTCGCTCGGCAACCCCGGGTACCGGGCGCTCGCCTACGACCTGTCCTTCGAGTACCGGGCCGACACCCGGACCGTGGACGGAACCGCGGTGATCACCGCCCGGACCACCCGGACCACGGCCGCCCTGTCGCTGGACGCGCTCGGGCTGGACGTGCACGCCGTCCGGGTCGACGGGCGGGCGGCCCGGTTCGCCGTCCACGACGAGAAGCTGACCGTCACCCCCGGGGAACCGCTGCGCCGGGGCAGCACCGCGCGGCTGACCGTCGAGTACACCGCCGACCCCCGCGCCGCCCTGCCGCACACCGGCTGGGTGCCGACCGCGAACGGCTTCGCGGTGGCCGGGCAGCCCGCCAGTGCCCACACCGTCTTCCCGTGCAACGACCACCCGAGCGACAAGGCCCGCTTCACCATCGCGGTGACCGCGCCGGATCCCCTGCTGGGCGTCGCCAACGGGGAGCTGGCGCAGACCGTGCCGCTCGGCGACGGCCGCACCACCCGGCGGTACGTCTCCCGCGAGCCGATGGCCACCGAACTCGTCCAGGTGTCCGTCGGCGACTACACCGTCCGCGAGCGCCCCGGCCCGCACGGGCTGCCGCTGCGCGACGTCGTACCGACCGCCCGGGTCGCCGAGCTGGCCCCGGCCCTGGACCTCACCGCCGACCAACTCAGCTGGGCAGAGCAGCACTTGGGACCGTTCCCGTTCGAGTCCTACGGCATCCTGCCGGTCGACAGCGACGACCCGGCGGCCTTCGGCTTCACCGGACTGGAGACCCAGACCCTCACCCTCTACAAGCCGGGCTTCCTGCGCCAGGCCGAACCGGCGATCGGCTCGCACATGATGCACGAGCTGGTGCACTCCTGGTTCGGCGACAGCGTCACCCCCGCCACCTGGGCCGACCTGTGGCTCAACGAGGGCCACGCCGACTACTACGGCCTCGCCTACCGCTACGAGCGCGGCTGGCCCGACGCCTGGGGCGACACCACCCTGACCGCCCGGATGCGCCGGGTGTACGGCCTCGGCGACCAGTGGCGGCACGACTCCGGCCCGGTCGCCTCGCCCACCGCCGACACGCTCTTCGACGACCAGCGCTACACCGGCGGCGCCCTGGTGCTGTTCGCCCTCCGGGAGAAGGTCGGCGCCGCCGCCTTCGACCGGATCGAGCGGACCTTCCTGCGCGAGCACCGCCACGGCACCGCCACCACCCGGGACTACGTCCGCACCGCCTCCGAGGTCTCCGGGCAGGACCTCACCGGCTTCCTGGACGATTGGCTGTACGGGCGGCGCACCCCGCCGATGCCCGGCCACCCGGACTGGACGGTGGCGCCCGCGACCACCGCACCGGACCCCGCCGGCGCCCGCCCCGCCGGGTCGCCACGGCTGACGGAGCACTCGGGAACGGTCTGACCCGCTTCGCGGCGTCCGAGCGGCTTGCGGAGCTTTCGGACGCTCCGTCGCCGTTCGCCCGCCCGGGCGCGCCACCGTGCACGCCCGGGCGCCCCCGTGCGCCCCTGGCCGTCCGGGAACGGACGGGCCATGGTGGTCCCCACGGCCCGCCTGCCGCCCGGCCTAGCCCCGGCCGGCACGCGGGCCGTCCAAGCCCTCCCTCCCCGCACCACCGGGGCCGCGCCCGGAACCCGCCCGGGGAGCTGCGAAAATTCTTCCGACGGGCAGGCAACCCGGTCCGCCGCCCATCGCGTTCAGCAGCCGTGAGAACGACACGAACGAGGACGCGGCCCGCCGGGCCGCCACGGCTGACGGGAACGGTGCGGGAACTATGGCAGGGGCAGGGGCGGCAGCAGGATGACGGACGCGACACCGGACTTCACGGAGTTCGTCGCCGCCTGCGGCCCCAAGATGCTGCGCACGGCCTGGCTGCTCACCGGGGACCGGCACCAGGCCGAGGACCTGCTGCAGACCGCACTCGCCAAGGTCTGGCCCCGCTGGGAGCTGATCGCCCGCGAGCGGCCCGAGGCGTACCTGCGGAAGGTGCTGGTCAACTGCCACGTCTCCTGGTGGCGGCGGCGCTGGACCGGCGAACTCCCGCACGAGGAGCTGCCGGAACCGGCGGTCGCCCGGGCCGACCCCTACGAGGACGTACTGCTCGGCCAGGTGGTCGCCGAGGCGGTCCGCTCACTGCCCCCGCGGCAGCGGGCCGTGGTGGTGCTGCGCTTCTTCGAGGATCTCAGCGTGGAGGAGACCGCCGAGGTGCTGCGCTGCAGCACCGGAACGGTCAAGAGCCAGTCGCACCGGGCGCTGGCCGCCCTGCGCGGACGGCTCCCGGCCAGGGAACTGCTGCTGGACGGGGGACGTCGTGAACGCGTCTGATCCGCGCGAGGGCGCCGGGGTGGAGGAGGACGAGCTGCGCGTCCTGCTGCAGGAGGCCGTCCCGCCCCTGGCCGCGCCGAAGGACCGGATGGAGCGGGTGTTCGCCCGAGCGGCCCGGACCAGGCGGCGACGGCGCAACGCCGGCCTCGGGCTCGGCCTGACCGGCGGGCTGGTCGCCGCCGTACTGGCCGCCGCCCCGGCGATCGCCCCGAGCCCCGGGCCGGCGCAGGAGGCCGCGGGGCGGCCGACCGCCACCGCCTCCCCGCTCCCCACCGCAACGGGCGCCCCGCTCCGGTTCCCCGAGGTCGACGGGCTCCTCGCGACCCTGCCGCCGGGCTGGTTCTCGGAACCCGTCACCGGCGACCCGCACCAGGCCGTCGGGTACCTGGCCAACCGGCCGTTCAATCCGAACGGGCCCTGCTTCGGGCTGCCCGTCCCCTGCGGCGCATCGGCCGCGCAGCCGGCCCCCGACCGGGTACTGCTCACCCTGCGGCTGGTGAACGCGCCGGACACGGCCGGGCAGCCCGACGGAGCGACCACCGGGATGACGGAGACCCCCTTGGACAAGGAGTGCTCGACCCGCAACGGCAACCGGGAGCTCGTCGGCCGGCGGAGCGTCGACCTCAAGGGGCCCGCCCTGGTCGAGGTGACGGCCTGCGCCCTCGACCCCTCCGAACGGACCCTGCGGCAGGTGCAGCAGGTGCTCGACTCGATCCGGACGGCCGACCGCTGATCCCCTGACGCCCGGGCCGCCCCGCCCCGTCCCGGCCTGTCCCCGTCCCTGTCCCCGTCGTCGCCGCTGCCGCCCGCACCCACCCGAAACGGAACCGCCATGTCCCTACCCCGTCGCGCCCTCGTGGGGCTGGCGCTGCTCCTGGTGAGCTGCGCCCCCGAGGCCCACGGACCGTCCACCGCGACCACCCCCGCCCCGACCGCCCCCGGCACCTCCGCCCCGGACCTCCCGGCCGAGCAGCCGGCCGTCGCCGTCGCCGCGCGCCCCGCACCTCCCGAGCTGCCGCGCCAAGTCCCGGGCGTCGGGCCGCAGTTGCGCAGCGCGATACCGGCCGGGACCCGGCAGGTGCTGGTGGTCACCGGCGACGGCCCCGAGGCCTCGACCGGGCACGCCGTGCTCTACCGCGACGACGGCGACGGGTGGCGCGCCGGGCCCACCTGGCCGACCCGCAACGCCGTGCACGGCTGGACCACCGACCACCGCCAGGGCGATCTGCACTCCCCCGTCGGGGTGTTCACGCTCACCGACGCGGGCGGCCGACTGCCCGACCCGGGCGCCCGGCTGCCCTACCACCGGTCCGAGGACTTCGTGATGGGCGGCACCGGCTTCGAGGGGGAACCGCTGGCCGGCTCCTTCGACTACGTGGTCGCCATCGACTACAACCGGGTCCCCGGCTCGACCCCGCTCGACACCCGCCGCCCACGCGGCACCGGGTACGGCGGCGGGATCTGGCTGCACGTCGACCACGGCGGGCCGACCCACGGCTGCGTCAGCATGACCGCCGACCGGATGCGGGAGCTGCTGCTCGCGCTCGACCCCGCGCTGCACCCGGTGGTGGTGATGGGGGACGCCCGGAACCTCGCCCGCTGAGCACGGACGCGGGCTCCGGGCGGGCCCCGGCGGGTTCCGGGCGGGCCCCTGCGGGCTGCGGTCAGGTCCGCGGCTCGGCGGTCCGGCCCCCGTCGAACCGGTAGGCGGTCTGGCCGAACCCGCCCTTGGCGAAGGCGAGGACCTTGGCCGGCCGCACCCCGAAGACCAGGGACGCGCCCCCGTCCTGGTGGGCGAAGCCGTCCGCCGTCACCCGGAACCGCCACTCGCCGTTCCACTTGGCCGCCCAGGCGGCCGCGAGACGTTCCAGCGCGGGGCGCGCGGTGACCCGCACGGCCACGCCCTCCACCACCACGTCGAGCCCCCGGTCCCAGCGGTCGCAGCCGGTGGTCAGCGCCACCTGCCGGTTCCCGCCCAGGTTCACGGCCTTCTGCTCCGCGGCGCCGGTGGTGAAGTGCAGCTGCCCGTCGAGCCACACGGCCACCAGGGGCGTGACGTGGGGGCGTCCGTCGGACCGCACCGTGGTGATCCAGAACAGCTGTGCCGATTCCAGCACCCCACGAACGGTCTCCCACGGCGTCGCGCCCGAACCGGGGTCGCTGAACCGTTCGTCGAACCGCGCATCCGGGTCGTTCGTGCTCATTCGTCGCTCCTGTCAGGAGGAAGTGGCCGGACACCACCACACCGCGATCGGCGGCTACCGGGCAAGGTGGCCGTCGGCCCCGGCCGTGGACGGCGACACGCCCCCCACCGTGCGCCCTTGCGGCCGGAGGGCCGTCGCGGCGACCCTTGGGACGAGCGACGGCCGGCACAGCCATGCCTTCGAAAGGGCACCCCCCATGCCTCAGGACACCGCGTTCACCCTCCCCTTCGACACCGCGACCAGCCCGGACGCCGACGCGGCCCGGCGGCGCAGCCTGCTCTGGAGCCGGCGGCAGGGGCTCGTCGCGGACCCGGTCGACGAGGCGCGCTTCCTGCGCTGGGACATCGCCGGGCTGATGGCCGTCTGGAACCCCCGGACGAGCGGGGCCCGGCTGGACCTGACCGTGGACGCCGTCGTGGTCGCCACCTTCCTCGACGACCACGTGGACGGCCCGCCGGCCGACCGGCCGGAGCGGGTGGGCGCCGTCTGCGCGGACTTCGCCCGCGTCATCGCCGCAGGCGGCCGACCCCCGGCCGGGGCCGGGCCGCTGCTGCGGGCCTTCGGCGACGTGTGGCAGCGCCTCGCCGACGGCGCCTCCCCCGCCTGGCTGGAACGCACCGGACAGCACTGGCAGTGGTACCTCGGCGCGTACGCCCAGGAGGCCCGCAACCGCGCCCACCGACGCGTCCCGACCCTCGCCGAGTACGCCGAACTGCGCCGCCGCTCCGGCTTCGTGTACGCCATGCTGGACCTCAGCCAGAAGGCCTACGGCTTCGAACTCCCCGACCGGCTCTACACCCAGCCCGTGGTGCGCCGGATGGCCGACATCACCGCGGACGTCGTCGACACGCTCAACGACGTCCACTCCGTCGAGAAGGAGGAGTCGCGCGGCGACGTCCACAACCTCGTCCTCGTCATCGAGAACGACCCTGGCCGAGCCCGGAGTCGGGACCGCAGCCGGGACCACGGCCGGGACGGGGCCCCGGACCACGCGGACAGCATCCGGGAGATCCAGGGCATGGTCACCGCCTGGTGCGAGGAGTTCCTCGTCCTGGAGCAGCGGCTGGCGAGCGGCGTCGGGCCGCGGGAGGCCGGCGCCGCCGCCCTGATCACCGACTGCATGCGCACGGCCATGAGCGGCTACCTGGAGTGGAGCAGGACCACCCGCCGCTACTCCCACCTCGTGCCCGCCGGCGAGGCCGCCCTCGCCGCCGACCTCGTGCAGACGAACTGACCGTCCCAGCAGGGAATTTCGACCCCGGGGCCCGGGCAATGGGCACTGGGCCCTAGGACTCCAGGGACTTGGCGGCGTCCCGGATGACGTCGAGGACGAAGTCGGGGTGCGACAGCATGGGGACGTGGCTGCTGTCGACGTCGAAGGTCTTCGCGCCCATCCGCTCGGCGGCGGCCCGTTCCAGGTCGGGGTTCACGGTGCGGTCGTTGTTCGCGACGATGTACCAGCTCGGCTTGGTGCGCCAGGCGGTGCCGGGGACCTGCTGGGCGAACAGGTCGGGGACGGGGACGGCGCCCGTCGCGAGGACCAGCTTCTGCTCGGCGGCCGGCAGGTCGCCGCAGAAGTCGCCGATGCCCGCCTCCAGCAGCCAGAGGCGCCCGTCGGAGACGCCGACGTGCGCGAAGACGGGCGTCGGGGGGAACTTCTCCTGCTGGCCCACCGAGGTCTCGTCCTCGTCCGGGGCGAGCGCGGCGATGTAGACCAGGGCGCCCACCCGGTCGTGGACGCCGGCCTTGGTGATCAGGGTCCCGCCGTAGGAGTGGCCGACCAGCACCACCGGGCCCGGCACGTGCTCGATGGCCCGGGTGACGCACGCGACGTCGCCCGCGAGTGAGTCGAGCCCGTGCTGCGAGCTGTAGACCTCGTGGCCCTCGGCCTGGAGCGTGGGGATGAGCTTGTTGAAGCACGACCCGTCGGCCCAGAGCCCGTGGGCGAATACGATGCTGGCCTTACCGGCCATGACGTCCTCCTTCGTCCTTCGTCGGTAGCGCGCCGTGACGGAACACGGACCACTGCGGCCAGTATCCGTTCGGTCACCGTGCGCGGCATCCCGGCCGCACGCCCCGGGCGCCTCCCCGGGCCGCGACGCTCCGGGGCCGCCCGTAACCCTTGCGGCGCGCTTTCGTTGGACCGGCCATGAAGAAGCGCAGCATGCTCGCCGTCGCCTCGCTCGCCGTCGGCGTGGTGGCCTCCCTGACCGCTCCGAGTGCGCACGCCAGCGAGATCGGCGGCCAGGAGGGCCTGCCCGGTCCGCTGACCAGCGCCCCGGACGCGGTGCCCGGGCAGGTCGGGGACGCGGGTGGCGTGGTCGGCCAGGCCACCGGCTACGTGACCGGCTCGGCGGACGGCCTGGCCCCGGTCACCCCCGCGTAGCCCTTCCCCGGACTCTCGGGGCGGGCCCGGGGAAGGGTGGGTGCGGCCGTCGTGCGGCTCCCCTCCCCGGGCCCGGGTCGGGTCAGGCGCGGAGGAGGTACCAGCCGCCCAGGCCGCTGCAGGCGGTGTTGACGTAGGCCCCGAGGCGGTAGCCGGCCGGGACGGGCTGGTACGGGCAGACCTGGAGTCCGGGCCGGGCGACCACCTGGAACCAGGAGCCGATGCCGCCGCAACCGGGCACCTGGTGGCCGGTGTTGACGTAGCCGGGCGGGATCGGAGAACCCGCGCAGGTCCAGATGCCGTCCCTGGCGAGCTGCATGAACCAGGCGTCGATGTTGGTGCAGCCGTTGCCGTTGGCGACGTGGGCGGTCAGGACGTAGCCCGGCGGGATGGGCGAGGTGCCGCAGGTCCACAGACCGTCCACCGGCAGGCGCATGTACCAGGAGTCGTAGCCGTCGCAGCCGGTGGGGTTGTGCCCGGAGAGCACGTAGCCGGCCGGGATCGGCGAGGTGGCGCAGGTCCAGATGCCGTCCCGTGCGGGCTGCTGGTACCACATGCCGGCGCCGTTGCAGCCGTTGTTGGTGTGCATGGTGAGGACGTAGCCCGGGGTGACGGGCGCGCCCCGGCAGATCCAACCGGGCCCGGCCGCAGCGGCCTTGGCGGCGGAGGCCGATGCGGCGGAGGCCCCGGTGGGTGCGGCGGAGGCGGGTGCGGCACCCGCTCCGACCAGGACGGCCACCAGCAGCGCGAGCGCCCCGGCCAGGGCGGCGAGTCGGCTTCGGAGGGCGGCGGTCGACGAACGGTCGAGCAGTCGGTCACGTAGTTCTGTCACTTCACACCAGTCCTGTCGGCAGGTCCGTAGGGCCCCGCACGGCGGCCGTGCGGGCGCCGGGGTGGTGGAACCGGTGCGACAGTAGCAAGGATTGGAACGCTCCAAGAGGGTTCCAGAGCAGCCAGCATGCCCACGTCAAAGGTTGGCCGGAAACGCTCGCCCGGACCGACCCGGGCGGGGCCGCTCCGGGCCGGAGCGGGGGCGGGCCGGTCAGGACATCGGGGCGCCCAGGTCCTGGGTCCACAGGGTGCCGGCGGAGCTGGTGGCGACGCCGACGCCGATGTCCTTGAAGCCGCAGTCGAGCATGTTGGACTGGTGGATCCCGCCGTCCATCCAGCGGGCGAAGACGCTCGCCGCCGTGGTCGGGCCCCGGTCGAGGTTCTCGCCCCACTGGGACCAGCGGTAGCCGGCCGCGGTGATCCGGGCGTCCGTGCGGACGCCGTCCGGGTTCACGTGGTCGAAGAAGCCGCGGGCGGCCATGTCGTCGGAGTGCTTCTGGGCCGAGGCGTGCAGGCGGGGGTCGATCCGCAGCGGGGCGCAACCCGCCTTGGCGCGTTCGGCGTTGACCAGGTCCACCAGCTGCCGTTCCGGGTTGGGCTGGGGCGCGGCCGGGGTCGACCGGGTGGCGGTGGGCGAGGGCGTCGGGGTCGGGGTCGGGGTCCCGGTGGGGGTCGGCGTCGGCGTGGGGGTGGCGGTCGGGGTGTCCGGGACGGTCGCCGGCAGGGCCACCGGGGTGTCCAGGGCGGCGGCCGGGACGGTGGGCTCGGGCACCGCCGGGTGCGGCGGCTCGGTGGGGTTCGACCAGACCAGGGCCAGCGTGGTGACGGCCACCGCCGCGGCCGTACCGCCCGCCAGTGCGGCCTTGCGGGCGGCGGTGCCGGCCCAACCGCCGTGCGCGCCACCGCCGGTGGCCGCACCGGCCGCCGTACCGCCCGCGCCCGATCCCGCACCGGCCGCCGCCGTGTGGGCGCCCGCCGCGGCGGTCGCGGCGGTGTGCTGGAGGTGCAGCAGCGCGGGCGAGGCGGACGGGATCGGGACCAGCGCGAGGCCGGCCAGCAGGCCCTCGGCCGGGAAGAGGTCGCGGCCCAGGCCGTCGCAGCCGGCGCAGCCGCGGATGTGCCGGGCGATCCGCTTGCGCCAGACCGAGTTCGGGGTGCCGTCGAACCCGGCGGTGACCTCGACGAGTTCGGGGCAGCGCGGGTAGGCGCCGAGAGCGCGGACCACGACCCGCCCGGCCTCCAGCTGCTTCTTCATCCGCTGGACCCGCACGGCGGCGTGCGGCACGGTCAGGTCGAGGGCCTCCGCGAGTTCGGCGCGGGTGAGTTCGCCGGCGGCCTCCAGCCACCACAGGGCGAGCAGTTCACGGTCGTCCGGATCCAGCCAGCGGGTGGCCTCGGCCACCTCGCGGCGCTGGCCGGACAGGCCCAGGCGCAGGATGGTGAGGTCGGTGAAGTCGGCCCGGGGGTCCGGGACTTCCCAGGCCTCGTCCAGGCCGCCGACGGTGGGCTGCTGCTGCCCGGCGGCATGCCGGCGGCGGACCTGGTTCATGGTGATGGCGACCAGCCAGGAGCGGAAGGACTCCGGGTCGCGGAGCCCGTCCAGGCCGTCCAGGGCGCGGATCATGGTCTCCTGGGCCACGTCGTCCACGTCGGCGTGGCCGCGCAGGGCGCGGCCGGCCACGTTGTAGACGAGCGGCAGCCAGGTGGCGACCAGGGCCTCCTGGGCCTGCCGGTCACCTGCCTGCGCCGCGCGTACCAGGGTCGTCCCGGTCCTGTTCTGCACATCAGCGTTCATGGTCCGCACTCCGTCTTGCCGTGTTTCCGTCCGCCGCTGCCTCCTCGGAGACCTGTGGGGAGTGATCAGATAACAACAATGTGCGCGGAATCGGAAAATCGGACTGCCCGGTGGCCGGAGGTACCGGCCACCGGGGGCGAGCGGAGGCGGGGTGAGCGGAGGCAGGGGTCAGGGGACAGGGCTCAGGGGCGAGCAACGGGAACGAGGGGCGGGGCCGGTCAGGCCGGGGCGGCGAACACCTGGGTCCACCACGGGCCGTTGGCGCCGGTCCGCACCCCCACCCCGAGCTGCTTGAAGTCGCAGTTCAGGATGTTGGCGCGGTGGCCGGGGCTGTTCATCCAGGACTCCATCACGGCCGCCGGATCGCTCTGGCCCCGGGCGATGTTCTCGCCCCAGGTGCTCCAGCGGTAGCCGACCGCCTCGATCCGGTGGTCGGCGTGGTAGCCCTCCGGGCTGGCGTGGTCGAAGTAGTTGCGGTTGGCCATGTCGTCACTGTGCGACTGGGCCGCGCTGGCCAGCCGGGGCTCGGCGGCGACCGGGCCGCACCCGGCCTTGGCCCGCTCGGCGTTGACCAGGTCGACGACCTGCTGCGCGAACGCGGGGGACGACCCGCCGCCCGCCGGGGCCGCGGCGGCCCGCTGGGCGGTGCCCGCGGCGGCGTTGGCGCTCGGGCGGGTGGTCGCCGGGCTCGGCTTGGCGGTGGCGGTGGCGGTGGCCGTCGGGGTCGGCGTCGCGGTGGGCTGGGCCGTCGGGGAGGCGGTGGCCGTCGCGGTGGCCGACGGGCTCGGGGTGGCCGACGGACCCGTCGCCGTCGGACTGCCCGAGGGCGGCACCGCGCCCGCGAGGCCCGCTCCCCCGGCGCCCGGCACCTGGATGCCCTCGTGCGTGCCCACCTCGGCGGCGACCAGCGAGTCGGCCGCGGCGGCCTGCCCGGCGAGGTCCCGGTCGCTCTGCTTGCCGCCGTACGCCGCGTAGCCCGCCCCGGCCAGCGCCGCGATCAGGCCCGTCCCGGCCACGGCGGCGACGACCGCGGTCACCGGCACGAACCCGCCGCGCCGACGTCCCCGGCGGCCGTGGCCGGTGTGCCGCTGGGCGGCCCGCCGCGCGGCCCGGCCACCCGGGCGGCCGGGGCCGCCGCTCCCGTCGGCGCCGCCGTCGCCGCCGCCGCTCGCCGGGATGACGGTCGTCCTGTCGTCGCTGTTCACGTGGCCACTGCTTTCTGTCCAGGTCGGCTGGTCGGGTGCCGACACCTGGGAGACCCCCCGGCGGAACGCCGATAACAGAAACTCCGAACGAATGTCCGGCGACTTGGTCACGTGATCCGGTCGAGCGCTCCGGTCGGCCGCCCCGGCGGGCCGAGCGGGCGCAGCGGGCCGGGCGCAGCAGACTCGACAGGCGCAGCGGGCGCAGCGGACTCAGCGGACTCAGCGGGCCGGGCTCAGCGGCCCGGGCCGTCCGGGGCCATGTCGTAGGTGACGAACATCGTCCGGGTGGCGACCTGGTCGTACTTGCTGCGCGCCCGGTGGTTGTCGTCCGCGGTGATCCAGCGCACGGTGCTCCAGCCGCGCTCGGCGGCGATCTCCCGCAGCCGGGCCAGCAGTTCGTCCACCGCCCCGCCGCCGCGCACCTCGGGCGCGACGAACAGGTCGTCCAGGAACCCGGCGACCGTGCCGTGCAGCGGCCGGGCGAACGGCCGGAAGTGCGCGAAGCCGACCGGCGTCCCCGCGCCGTCCCGGACCAGCAGCCCCTCCACCTCGTGCTCCGGGTCGTTGAGCCAGGACCACACCAGCTCGGCCTTCTCCTCCGGCATCGGCACCCGGTAGAACTCGCAGTACCCGCGGAAGAGTTCGCGCCAGCGCGGGTAGTCCCCCTCCTGCGGCGCACTGATGCTCCAACGGTTCACGGCGGCGGTGCTCAACTCGGTCTCCTCGCTGGTCGAACGGCTCGGGCCAGCATGCCGCCCCGTCGCCCGCCCGCCGATCTCCACCCCGGCCAACACCACCCGCCGCACACTCCACTCCGGCAGTTATCCCCGGGCCGTTTCCCCGGTTCCACCCGGGAGGGTGAAGGGCTTCTCCGCACCGGACCCCATCGCCTACGGTGGGTCATCCCGACAGCACGGAACGGAGGTTCCGGCGGTGGACGAACCGACGGAGCAGTACCAGAGCTACAGCTGGCAGGACGAGGACGGAGGCCGGTACACCGCCCTCTACCCGGGCACCGAGGAGGCCGACGAGGCCGGCAAGGCGCGGCTGCGCGCCCTGGGTGCCCGCGCATCGGAGGACCTCGGGGCCGAACAGGAGCAGGAGGCGGGAACGGGGCGGCCGGGCACCGCCCGGGCCGGAGCCGGGTGGCGCCGGTCCGTCACCATCGACCTCAGGAACCCCACCCCGCTGCCCGGTCCGCAGCTCGACCCGCAGTGGCTCCGGGCCTGGTGCGAGGAGACCGGCGCGGCCCTCGCCGGGTTCACCCGGTCCTTCGCCGCCAGGTACGGCTTCCCGCCGGGCGAGAACGCCCTGGTCCACGCGACGGAGTCCGGTCGGCGGGCGGCGGCCGCGCTCGGCGAACTGCTGCCGGTGCCCCCCGACCTGGCGACGCTCTACGGGGTGCTCGACCGGGCCTCCCTGCCCGATCTCGACAACGGCTACTTCATCCACCCGCCGGGCGCGGTGACGGGGCACGTCCGCGAGTACGGCGTCCCCGTCATCCAGGGCGAGCGCCTGGCGCTGGTCTTCGGCAGCGACGGCGCGGGCCACCTGTTCGCGACCGGACACACCGGACGGGTCTGGAGGTCGACCACGGCCTCCCACGACGGCGCCTTCGAACCCGCCGCCGCCACCCTGGAGGAGTTCCTCGACGGAATCGGCCGGCTGATCGCGGGCCCCTGAGCTCCTCCGCTCCTCCGGGCGGCCGGGCCGAGCACCCGGCCGCCCGGAGGAGCGGACTACGGACTCAGAGCCGCTCGGGGACGGGGTTGCCGACCGCCTCGATGGCCCGGCGGACCGGGACCTTCACCAGGACGGCGAAACCGATCACGAAGAAGATCAGCAGCGAGATGATCGCCGAGCGGTAGCTGCCGGTGACCTGGTAGGCGAGGCCGAAGACCAGCGGGCCCATCCAGCTGGTGCCGCGGTCGCTGACCTTGTAGAGGCTGAAGTACTCGGCCTCCCGGCCGGCCGGGATCAGGTGCGAGAACAGCGAGCGCGAGAGCGCCTGGCTGCCGCCGAGCACCAGGCCGATCATGCAGGCCAGGACGTAGAACCAGACCGGCTGATGGGCCGGCATGAAGTAGCCGAGGGCCAGCGTGACCACCCAGCCGACCAGCGAGCCCAGGATGGTCTTCTTGGCGCCGTGCCGCTGGGCGATCCGGCCGAGCAGCAGGGCGCCGCCGATCGCCACGATCTGGACGATCAGCACCGCGATGACCAGGGTGCCCTGCTCCATGCCGAGTTCCTCGCTGCCGTACAGCGAGGCCTGCGAGACGACGGTCTGGATGCCGTCGTTGTAGCAGAGGAAGGCCGCCAGGTAGAGCAGCGTCAGCGGGTGCTTGCGCATGCTCTTGAGGGTGCGGCCGAGCTCGCGCAGGCTGCCGGCGGCCGGCTGGTCCGGCGCGGCCTCGGCGCGCGCCCGGACGACGCCGGCCCGGGAGGGCAGCCGGAGCATCGGGACGAGGGTGAACAGCGCCCACCACAGGCCGGCCGAGGCCAGGCAGATCCGCACGGCGGTGCCGGAGGAGAGGCCCAGCGCCTCGTGGCCCTGGAACAGCGCCAGGTTGGCGATCAGCAGCAGCCCGCCGCCCGCGTAGCCGTACGCCCAGCCCTTGGAGGAGACGGCGTCGCGCTCGTCGGGGGTGGCCAGGCCCGGGAGGTAGGCGTAGGAGAGCGCCACGGACACCGCGTACGAGATGTTGGCGACCACCAGCAGCGCGCCGCCGAGCAGGTAGCGGTCGCCGTCGAGGAAGAACATCCCCATCGTGGCGAGCGCGCCCACGTAGGCGAAGCCGCACATCAGCTCCTTGTGCCGCCCGGTGCGGTCGGCGACCGTACCGGTCAGCAGCATCGCCGCGACCGAGATCAGCACCGAGAAGGAGACCGTGTACGGGAAGAACGATCCGGCGCGGATCGCCAGGCCGAGCGGGTGCACGTCGCCGGACGCGTCGGCGGCGTTCTTCGCCACCTCGGTCAGGTACGGCCCCAGGAAGACCGTCAGGACGGTGGCCGAGAAGGCGGCGTTGGCCCAGTCGTTGATGTACCAGCCGAACTGCATCCGGCGCAGGGCACGGCCGTCGTCGGCGGCCGCCGGCGGCGACGAGACGTCGTCCGGCAGGTGGTCCGTGGTGCTCATGGGCTCCTATTTCACTGTGCTGGAGCCGGTGCTGCCGTCCGTCCAGCAGCCGCGCTCGCCGAGGACGCCCTTCAGGACGTCGATGCGATCCGCCATGATGCCATCCACACCCAGGTCGAGGAGAGACCGGATCCGTGTGGCATCGTCCACAGTCCACACGTGGACCTGCAGGCCGAGGCGGTGGGCGGCCCGGACGAAGGCCCGGTCGACCACCCTGATCCCCCGGTGCCGCTCCGGCACCTGGGCGCACAGCCCGGCGAACGGCGCCCCGCCCCGCGCCAGCGGGCCCGCCAGCGAGCGCAGCCGGAGCCGGGCCACCTCGCGCGGGCCCAGCGAGGTCGCCAGCCGGGGGCCGGCGGCGGCGCGCACGGCGGCGATCCGGCTGTCGGAGAAGCCGCCGACGCAGACCCGCTCCCAGGCGTTCGTCCGGCGGATCGCCTCGACCAGCGGCCGCACGGCGGGCGCCGCCTTCACGTCCACGTTGAACCGGGCCGCGGGGAACGCCCCGAGCAGGTCCTCCAGCAGCGGCACCGGCTCGGTGCCGCCGATCCGGGCCCGCCGGACGGTCTCCCACGGCAGCTCGGCGACCGCCCCGGCCCGGTCGGTCACCCGGTCCAGCCGGGAGTCGTGGAAGGCCACCAGCACACCGTCGGCGGTGGCGTGCACATCCGTCTCCAGGTAGCGGTAGCCCAGCGCCACGGCGGCCTCGAACGCGGCGAGCGAGTTCTCCGGGTGCCCGAGCTCACCGCCCCGGTGCGCGAAGGCCAGCGGCCCCGGGTGGTCGAGGAAGGGGTGCATGCGGTGCTCCGAGCTGCTGGGAAGGGACGCCGCGCGGCCCGCTCCGACGGCGCCTCGGGACCGCGCGCGTTACAGTATTACGCACCCTGTCAAGGAGTAACGGCTATGGGCGTCGGCTCCGGCGACGCCCCGGCAGTGACGAGCCGATGGATCTGCGCGGTCACCAGACCGGTGGGCAGGGCAGGGGCGAGGGCGGTGTCGTCGCCCTTGTAGAACACCGCGCGGTTGTCGCCGACCGCCGCGTACAGGTAGAGCCGGGTGAACCCGCCCCGGCCGTCCATCGCCCCGGTGGGCGACAGGAGACGGAAGCCGACGACCGGCACCTCCAAGGCCTGGAAGGCCACCGGCTCGACCTCCAGCGGCTCGGCGCCGGACCGGTCGTTCAACCGGAGGCTCGTGCAGCCGCCCCCGTGGACGGCGTCCCGCAGCGCCTCGAAGTCCGCCCGCGCACGGCCGCCGGGGACGCCGGCCAGCTGGACCGACGTCCGGTTGCCCAGGATGTTGTCGCCGGTGACGTACGTGAGCCGGGCGGAGTCGGCCGACTGCTCGATCATGGCGTCGAGGACCGGCGCACAGGCCGGCTTCCGCTGGGCAGCCCTGGCGATCGTCGCCACCGTGGCGTCGGACGGCGGCGCCTCGTCCTCGGTGGTGGTGCCCGGCGGCAGCTCGGCGACGGGCGCCAGCGCCGCCCGCAGCTGCTCGCCGGACAGTGGGGCGAGCGGCCGCCAGGCCGTCGCGGCCTCCGGCGGGACGGTGGCCGGCGCCTTGGGCACCGGAGCGGACGCGGTGGGCCGAACGCCCGGGTCGGCCGTGCAGCCCACCGCGAGGGCGAGCAGCGCCAGGGCCACCAGTACCGTGCGTGCGGCGTGCCGTGCCAAGGATCTCCCCCGTCTCCCGCCCTGCCGACGGTTCGCCCCTCGGAACGGGGCGGCGGCGGGCGCGGCCATTATGGCCGCGGGGTGCGGCGGTCCGCCTCGGGTTTTCCGTCCTCGAACGGTCCGGTGGCCGGGGGCCCGTCGAGCTCCTCGGTGCGGCGCAGGTCGTAGAGGTAGGACTTGCCGGCCTTCCAGCTGCGCCAGGGGCCGAGCGGCGGGAACGGCCCCTGGCCCGGACGGCCGGACAGCGGCCAGCCGTTGGCGGTCCCGTCGGCGTCCACGGTGCACCAGCCCCGCTCGGGCAGCCACCGGCACCACACGTCGAGGTCCAGGCGCTTGAAGGACGGCCGCCCGTTGAACTCGCCGTCCCGGCGGTAGCGGTAGGCCAGGCCGTCCGACCGGCGCACGAACTCGATCGACACGGACGCTCCCCCTCACCGGTCAACTGCTGGACGGGAAAGGCTACGTGCCCGGGCGGTCGGGGTGCGGGGTCGGGGGGCCGCGCGGATGCTGGGGGTGGAGGTGGCGGCGGATGGGGTTGCGGCGGTTGGCGGAGGTGTCGCGGGAGGTGGCGGCGGAGCCCGGGCGGCGGGCGAAGGTGGGCCTGTTGGCGGGGTGCCTGCGGGAGCTGGGCGCCGAGGAGGGGGCGGCGGCGGTGGTGCTGCTGTCGGGTGAGGCGCAGCGCTTGCGGACGGGGGTGGGGTGGGCGGCCCTGCGGGAGTTGCCGGCGCCGGCGGTGGAGGCCTCCCTGGGGGTGCGGGAGGTGGAGCGGGAGCTGGAGCGGATCGCCGGGGTGCACGGGGCGGGGGCGCAGGCCGAGCGGCGGCGGCTGCTCGCGGGTCTGTTCGGGCGGGCGACGGAGGTGGAGCAGAGGTTCCTGCGGGCGGTCCTGGTCGGGGACCTGCGGCAGGGGGCCCTGGACGCGCTGGTCGGGGACGCGGTGGCGCAGGCGGCCGGGGTGCCGGTGGCGGCGGTGCGGCGGGCGTTGATGTTCCGGGGGTCGGCGCGGGCGGTGGCGCGGGCCGCGCTGGCCGGTGGGGCGGAGGCCCTGACGGGGTTCCGCCTGGAGGTGGGGCGGCCGGTGCGGCCGATGCTGGCGGCGTCCGCGCCGGACGTGGTGGCGGCGCTGGAGCGTACGGGTGCGGCGGCGCTGGAGTGGAAGCTGGACGGGATCCGGGTGCAGGTGCACCGGGACGGCGGGGAGGTCGCGGTGTTCACCCGTGGCCTGGAGGACATCACGGCGCGCGTCCCCGAGGTCGCGGAGGCGGCGCTGGCGTTGCCGTTGCGGTCGGCGGTGCTGGACGGCGAGGCGATCGCGCTGGGCGCGGACGGGCGGCCGCGTCCGTTCCAGGAGACCGCGGCGCGTACCGCCACCCGGCGGGATCCGGACCGGTTGCGGGCCGAAGTCCCGCTCAGCGTACGGTTCTTCGACCTGTTGCACCGGGACGGTGCGGACCTGGTGGACCGGCCGGGCCGGGAGCGCTGGGCGGCGCTGGCCGGGGCGGTGCCGGAGGGTCTGCGGGTGGCCCGGATCGAGACGGAGGACCGGGCGGAGGCCTCGGCGTTCTTCCGCGGGGCGCTGGCGCTCGGCCACGAGGGGGTGCTGGTGAAGGACCCGGCGGCCGGGTACGCGGCCGGGCGGCGCGGGGCGGGCTGGATCAAGGTGAAGCCCCGGCACACCCTGGACCTGGTGGTGCTGGCGGCGGAGTGGGGCAGCGGCCGGCGGCAGGGGTTCCTGAGCAATCTGCACCTGGGGGCGCGGGCGGCGGGCGAGCCGGGCCTCGGCCCGTGGGTGATGCTCGGGAAGACCTTCAAGGGGCTGACCGACGCCACGCTCGCCTGCCAGACCGCCGAGTTGCTCGCCCGGGAGGTCGACCGGGACGCCCGCACGGTGCGGGTGCGGCCGGAACTGGTCGTCGAGATCGCCTTCGACGGCCTCCAGCGCAGCCCCCGCTACCCCGCCGGGCTGGCCCTGCGGTTCGCCCGGGTGGTGCGGTACCGGCCGGACAAGAGCGCCGCCGAGGCCGACACCGTGGCCGCCGTCAGGGAGTTGGCCGCCGCCGAGGGCCTGTGAGGCCGTCCGCGCCGCCCCGTCCGACGGCCTGGCGCCGGTTGAAACGCATTGCGCGGCAAGGGCGTTCACGCAGGAGCCGAATCGGCCATTCTTGCCGATCCGTCCGCCCTACCGCTCCGTAGGCGGACCAGCGGCGGCTAGGTTGACCGTGACAACGAGAGGCGGCCGCCGGGCAGCCGGCGGCGCCCTGGCGAGAGGTGCCGACATGCAGGTGAGCGTCGACCGGGACCGTTGCTGCAGCTCCGGAATGTGTGTGATGAACGTGCCCGCGGTCTTCGACCAGGACGAGCGGGACAGCCTTGTGACACTTCGCCAGGTCGTGCTGCTGCCCGAGCAGTTCGACGACGTCAGACTCGCCGCCGAGCTCTGCCCGGGCCGGGCGATCAGCGTCACCGAGGACGGGCCCGCCGAGGCCGAGGTCTGACGGTCCCCACCTGCGGCCCCGCAGGCCGCCGGGAGGCCTCCCTGCACCCGGCAACCCAACGAGGACACCCGCGACACGAGGAGACCCCCGCCTTGACCGCCGTACCCACCGCCCCCGCCGCACCCACCGCCCCCGCCGTCCCGCTGCTGCCGGCCCCGCACTCCAGCGGCTGCCCGTTCGGCCCGCCGCCCGTGTACACCGAGGCCGCCGCCACCGCGTCCATGACCAGGGCCGAACTCCCCGACGGCGACGCCTGCTGGCTGGTCACCGGCTACGCCGAGGTCCGCACCGTGCTGTCCGACCGCCGGTTCAGCGCCGACGTGCGCCACCCGGCCTTCCCGCTGCTGGTCGCCGGCGCCCGCGAGGAGCTGGTCACGGGCAAGCCGAACTTCCTGCGCCTCGACGACCCCGAGCACGCCCGCCAGCGCCGTATGGTCACCGGGGACTTCCTGGTCAAGCGGGTGGAAGCGCTGCGCCCGGAGATCCAGCGGATCGTGGACGAGGCACTGGACCGGATGACCGCGGGCCGGACCACGGCCGACCTGGTCACCGAGTTCGCGCTGCCGGTGCCCTCGCTGGTGATCTGCGAGCTGCTCGGCGTGCCGTACCAGGACCGCGACCGCTTCCAGGGCCTGAGCCGCACCCTGCTCAGCCGGGACAGCACCGTGGAGGAGCTCCGGGTGGCCCAGGACGAGGTCCAGGACTACCTGCGCGACCTGACGGCCCGCAAGCGCGCGCAACCGGAGGACGACGTCCTGAGCCGGCTCGCGGCGCGGGACGACCTGAGCCCGGACGACGTGGCCGGCACGGGCGTGCTGCTGCTGGTCGCCGGGCACGAGACCACCGCGAACATGATCGCGCTGTCCACCGCGCTGCTGCTGGAGCACCCGGAGCAGGTCGCCAGGCTCGCCGACCCGGCCGCGCTGCCGGGCGCGGTGGAGGAGCTGCTGCGGCTGCTGACCATCGTGCACACCGGGCTGCCCCGGGTGGCGGTGGAGGACGTGGAGCTGGGCGGGGTCACGGTCCGGGCCGGGGAGGGCGTGATCGCGATGCTGTCCACGGCCAACCGGGAGGAGGCGGTGTTCGGCGGCGCCGGGCACCGGTCGACGGACGAGCTGGACCTGGACCGGGACGCCCGGCGGCACCTGGCCTTCGGCTTCGGCGTGCACCAGTGCCTGGGCCAGCCGCTGGCCCGCGCCGAGCTGCAGATCGCCCTGGAGACGCTGTTCCGGCGGCTGCCGGGGCTGCGGCCGGCCGGGGAGCGCGCGTTCCGCACCGAGTCGTTCATCTACGGGATGCGGTCGTTGCCCGTGACCTGGTGATCCTGCGCGGCGGCGGTCCTGCACTCCGGTGATCCGGCGCCCCGGTGCCCGCCGCCCGGCGGCCCCCGGCCGCCGGCCGCCGGGTGCGCGGGTCACCCGGCTGGCCCCGGCGCCGGGGCGGGGGCAGGCTGGAGGGGCGAGGGACAGACCCGGCCCGACCGCGCCCGATTCCGGGAGCGCCGGGGCCGGCCGAGGAGACGGAGCCCGCGATGACCGACATGAGCGAACGCTCCGCAGTGAGCACCGACCGCGAGGAGGACGTCCGGGCCGCCGATCCGGAGGAGGGCGTCACCTCGATGCAGAACCTGCACGCACAGGACACCTCCCAGGCGGAGGGCGACCCCATCCTGGACGAACCCGGCGCGAGGGGCCCGGACCGGGCCTGACCGTCCGCCACACCGATCCGACCGCCCGGCGGTACCGGGCGGTCCTTGTGACCGCAGGTGTCGCTGCCCGGATGGTGGCGCACCGGCGGGGGAGGATAGGCGCATGACCGAACACGATCAAACCGACCGGCAGACCCGGCCGCCCGCGGACCCGCGCACCTCGTGGGCGACCTGGACCACCCAGTCGATCATCAGCGGCCCCGGCGGGGTCACCACCACCGAGGTCGGCCCCATCTCCGGCGACCTCACCGTGCACACCACGTGGGTGGACGGCGAGGCGCGGCTGACCGTCCAGTACACCGGGGCGCTGGACTGGTACACGGTGTCCGGCAGCCCGGTCGCCGCGACGGACGAGAGCACCGCGCGGGCCGTCCACCAGGCGATGGTGAACGGCGTCAAGACGGGGCACGGAGCGGTCGCCCCGCCACCGGCCCTCGGCGGCTGACCGCACCCCCGTACGGAACGGGACGGCCCCCGGCGCGCAACGGCGCGGCCCCCGCGTCCGGCCGACCGGGCACGGGGGCCGGACATTCGGGCCGGACACTCGGGTCGGACGCGGGGCTCGGACACGCGGGGGCGCGGCTGCCGCTACTCGGTGATCTCCACCCCGCGCCAGAAGGCCACCCGCCCCCGGACGTGCTCCGCCTCCGGCTTCGGGTCCGCGTAGTACCAGGCGGCGTCCGGGTTGGCCTGCCCGGCCACCTCCACCGTGTAGTAGTTCGCCGTGCCCTTCCAGCTGCACACCGTGGTGGTGTCGGAGGGCCGCAGGAACTCGGCCCGGACCGCCTCCCACGGGAAGTAGTGGTTGCCCTCGACGAGGACGGTGTCCTCGCTCTCGGCGACGACGGTGCCCTGCCAAATCGCTGTGGTCATGGGCCGATTGTGCCGCACGGGCGCGCCCGCGACCCGCGCTTCGGGGGGATCGCGCGGCTCGGCGGCTCGGGACGTCCGAGGCGGTTCAGGGCAGCGGGTGGGCGTGCACCGGCAGGTGCGGGGTCTGGTGGCCGCCGCTGGCGAGCATCCGGACCTCCCCGGCCTCGCTGATCTCGGCCCGGACGATCCCGCTGGCGTCCTCGTAGACGGGGTGCCCGCCCGGGCCCTTGGCGCTGGTCCGGACGACCACGACCACGTCCTGCGGGGCCTGGGTGCCGGGTGTGCCGGGGAAGGTGAGGGCGTAACGGTCGACGGGTTTCATCGGCGGATCCTGCTCCTCGCGTCTCAGACGGTCGCCCCGGCGGCACGGGCGTGCGAGCCCCGCACCTCCAGCTCGTCGAGCAGCCGGGTGGTGGCCTCGGCGACCGCGTCCACCGCCCGGTCGAAGGCCTCCCGGTTGTGGGCCGCCGGCGCACGGAAACCGGACACCTTGCGGACGTACTGCAGCGCGGCGGCGTGGAAGTCCTCCTCGCCGGCGTCGGGCGTGACGGGCGGGCGCAGCGTCTTGATGTTGCGGCACATGAACCCAGTCTTGCGCGCGGGGGCCGCCGAGGCGAGCCCCCTGCTCCGCACGCCCCCGATTCGTCACACGGGCCTCACGGGGACGTCATCCGGGCCGATTAGGATTCTCGACGAACGAATTCCCTCGCCACGCACCCGCCGCGCACCCCGCCGGGCGCGGGCATCACCCCGGAGCCACCCCTTGCCTCTCGCGCTGTTCGCGCTGGCCGTCACCGCTTTCGCCATCGGGACCACCGAATTCGCCGCCATGGGGCTGCTCCCCCAGGTCGCCGACAGTCTGCACGTCTCCATCCCGCAGGCGGGCTGGCTGATCTCCGCGTACGCGCTGGGGGTGGTGGTCGGCGCGCCGCTGCTCACCGCGCTGGCCGCCGGGAAGCCCCGCAAGGCGGTGCTGGTGGCGCTGGCCGGGCTGTTCGCGACCGGCAACCTGCTGTGCGCGCTGGCCCCCGACTTCTGGACGCTGGCCGCCGCGCGGCTGATCACCGGGCTGCCGCACGGCGCGTTCTTCGGCGCCGGGGCGGTGGCCGCCGCCGAGCTGGTGGCGCCGGACCGGCGGGCCCGGGCGGTCGCGGTGATGTTCTCCGGGCTGACCGTCGCCAACATCGTCGGCGTCCCGGCCGCGACCCTGCTCGGCCAGCACCTGGGCTGGCGGGCCACCATGCTGGTGGTGGTGGTGATCGCCGCCGCCGGGACGCTCGCCATCGCCCGGCTGGTGCCGGCCCTCCCCTCCCCCGGCCAGTCCGGGCTCCGGCACGAGCTGCGGGCCTTCCGCAGCGGGCAGTTGTGGCTGGCGCTGGCCACCGTGATGGTCGGCTGCGGCGGGATGTTCGCCTGCTACAGCTACATCGCGCCGCTGCTCACCGAGGTCTCCGGGTACGCGACCGGTTCGGTGACCGGGGTGCTGGCGCTGTTCGGGGTGGGGATGACGCTCGGCAACGTGATCGGCGGGTTCGCCGCCGACCGGGCGCTGCGGCCGACCGTCTGCGTCTCCTTCCTGCTGCTCTCGGCGACGCTCGCGCTGTTCGCGGTGACCGCGCACGCCCGCTGGTCGGCGGCCGTCACGGTGGTGCTGATCGGCCTGTTCGGCTTCGCGATCGTCCCGGCGGTGCAGACCCTGGTGCTGCAGAAGGCGCGCAGCGCGCCCACCCTGGCCTCGGCGACGGTGCAGGGCGCGTTCAACCTGGCCAACGCCCAGGGGGCCTACTTCGGCGGGCTGGCCCTGGCCGCCGGGCTCGGCTGGACCTCGCCGACCCTGGTGGGCGCCGGCCTGGCGGCGGCCGGCGCCGTGGTCGCGGTGCTG
The DNA here is from genome assembly GCF_042755465.1 of Kitasatospora sp. NPDC059160. Taxonomy (NCBI): domain Bacteria; kingdom Bacillati; phylum Actinomycetota; class Actinomycetes; order Kitasatosporales; family Streptomycetaceae; genus Kitasatospora; species Kitasatospora sp. NPDC059160. The sequence continues at coordinate 90,205 of NZ_JBHZCN010000009.1, forward strand.
GCCTGGGCGGCCGACCGGCGCCCGCCCGCCCCGGTCCCGGTGGAACCGTCGGCGGAGCGGACGGGCGTGCCACTGACGCCGGCCCCGACCCCGGCCTCGGCGCCGACCCCGTAGGAGTCAGCCGCGGCGCAGCGCGGTGAGCTCCGTCGGGGCGGCGCCGCGCCACCAGGTGGGGTCGGCGGAGCCGTCGGTGGTGCGTCCGTCGCGGTGGACGTAGTGCCGGACGTCGCGGCCCGGGTCGGCGAACTCGCCGGCCAGGGCGCGCTCCAGCCACTCCGCGCCGAAGCGGAAGGCCTCGGCGGCCACCCCGCCGAGCGGGTGGAACTCGTCCTCGTAGACCCGCAGCTCCTTCGGGGCCCGGACCCGCTCGAAGCTCGCCAGGGCCTGGGTGAGGTCGGTGAGCTCGTCGAACTCGCCGATCCCGTAGAGCACCGGGCAGGTGATCTCGGCCACCAGGTCGCCGAGCGGCATGCGGTGGGCGAGGTCGCGGTCGAAGGCCTCCTCGTCGGTGTACCCGGCCATGTACATGTAGTTGTTCTTGAAGGTCGGCTGGGCCCGCTCGAAGATCGTCGCGAAGTCCCCGGTGACGGCCTCGAAGGCGGCGAGCGCGGCGATCCGGCGGTCGGTGGCGGCGGCCCGGGAGCCCCAGTAGCCGCTCATCGAGATGCCGAACATGCCGATCCGCTCGGCGTCGACCTCCGGGAGCTCGGCCAGGTGGTCGAGGTAGCGGCCGATCGCCCGCTCGTAGTTGCCGAGTTCGACGGTCAGCCCGCCGGCCCGGGTCTGGCCCTGGCCGGGGCCCTCGATGGAGAGCGCGACGATGCCGCGGGAGGTGTAGTAGCGCTCGGCCGCCCAGATGTAGTCCTCCTTGATCATGTCCATCCCGGGGCCGAGGATGACGGCGGGCGCGTTCTCGACCCGCCCGGCGGGCAGGTGCAGCAGGGCGTGGATCGTCGAGCCCTCGAAGTCCAGCACCACCCGGCGGACCCGGCCGTCGCGCAGGGCGCCCAGGCGGTCCACGCAGTGGTCGGCGTGGGCGCGCAGCACCGCCTTGCGCGGGTCGGTGGCGTCGAAGATCGAGTACTGCGCCCGGCCCCACATGACGGCGGCCCGCAGGTAGAGGTCGGCGGCGGTCTGCGCGAAGCCCGCGCGCTCGTGGTGGGCGGCGCGCTCCTCGGCCTGGCCGGCCACCGTCGCCCACGCCTTGGGCAGCATGGCACCGCTCCTGACCAGGGCGAAGACCTTGGCGAAGTCGGTGTGGTCGTGGCCGAGCTGCTCCATGGTCCCGACGGCCTCGGGGTGCAGCGCGTCGAAGCCGCCCTGGGCGAGGGCGATGTCCAGGGCCCAGTTCTGGCCGGTCGAACGAATGGTCATGACGGTCTCCTCCTGGAGCGGTGTAGATAAGTACTTAGCGAGTAAGTACTTATCTATTAAGTACTGAGGCTAGTCTGTTGTCAACCCGCCGAGGAGGAACCCACCATGACGACCGCACCGCCGCCCACGCCCGAACGCGCCCAGGCACTCGACCGCCTGGCCCGCGCCGCCTACCGGCTCAGCGCCGCGGACTCCCGGCTGCGCGGGCGCGCCACCCGCACCCCGGGCGCCCTGTCCCTCACCCACGCCCGCGCCCTGCGCACCCTGGCCGAGCGGGGGCCGCTCAGCATCACCCAGCTCGCCGCCGGCACCGAGACCACCGGCCCGGCCACCACCCAGCTGGTGAACGGCCTGGTCACCGCCGGCTACGTCACCCGCACCCGCCCGCCCGAGGACAAGCGGTCCGTCCTGGTCGCCCTCACCGAGGACGGCCGGGCCCGGCACGAGCAGCGCCAGGCCGCTCTGGCCGAGGCCCTGCACGCCGACCTCGACGACTACGACGAGGAGGCCCTGGACCGGGCCGCCGAGGTGCTGCGCCGGCTGTCCGCCGTCTACGACCGGCTGTAGCGGCGGACCGCCGACCCGGCGTGCCTAGACCTCCCGGTGCGCCTCGGCGAGGAGCAGGTAGCCCTCGCCGTTGGCCTTGATCCCGGCCCGCTCCTCCTCCGTCAGCTCCCGACGGACCTTGGCCGGGACCCCCGCGACCAGCGAGCCGGGCGGGACGTCCATCCCCTGGGTCACCACCGCGCCCGCCGCGACCAGCGAACCGCCGCCGATCCGGGCGCCGTTGAGGACGGTGGCGTTCATCCCGACCAGGACGTCGTCCTCGACGGTGCAGCCGTGCAGCACCGCGTTGTGGCCGACCGAGACCCGCTCGCCGACCACCAGCGGGAAGCCGGGGTCGGCGTGCAGGGTGCAGTTGTCCTGGATGTTGCTGCCCGTGCCGACGGCGATCGACTCGGCGTCGCCGCGCAGCACCGCGCCGTACCAGACGCTCGCCCCGGCGGCGACGCTGACGTCCCCGACCACGACGGCGTTCGGCGCGAGGAAGGCGCCCGGGTCGACGGCGGGCACCTTGCCCCCGACGGTGGCGATCAGCGGCTCTGCCATGACTGGTCCTCCTGGTGGTGATCGGCTGCACTGTCGCCGGTCAGCGTAGGGGGACGGTCAGGGCGCGGGGAGGGCGAGGTCGGGACCGAGGCCGGGGGCGGGGGCGGGAGCGGCGGGCGACTGCTGCGGGCCGCACAGGGCGGTGGCGGTCAGCCGGTTCCAGGCGGCGGTGGCGGCCCTCCCGTCGCCGACGTCGTAGGCGGTGACGACCGAGGCGAACTGGCGCCTGCCGTCCGCCGAGCCGAGCATCAGGGTGTTGTACCCGGGGATGCCGCCGGCGTGGCCCCAGAAGGTGCCGCACGGGGTGTCCACCCGCTGGAGGCCGAGGCCGTAGCCGCGGCCCCCGCCGCTCGCGGTGGTCCGCTGCATCTCGGCCAGTTCGGCCGGGGGCAGCAACCGGCCGCCGAGCAGCGCTCCGAGGAAGGTGGTGAGGTCGGCGGTGGTGGAGATGCCGGCGCCGGCGGACCCGGCCATCGAGGGGTCGAGCAGGGTGACGTCCACCGGGCCTTCGGCGGTCTTGAGGTAGCCGTGGGCGTGCGGGCCCGGGACGAAGGGCGAGTTGCCGGGCATCGAGGTGCCGGTGAGGTGCAGCGGGCGGATGATCCGGCGGGTGACCTCCTGCTGCCAGCTGTGTCCGGTGAGCTTCTCGATGATCATCCCGACCAGCACGTAGTTGGTGTTGGAGTAGGCCCAGTCCTGGCCGGGCGGGAAGGCCGGCGGGTACGTGTTCGCGATGTCGACCAGGTCCTGGAGGGAGTAGGGCCGGAAGCGGCGGCCGTTCAGCCAGCCCTCGTCGGTGGACTCGAAGGCCGGGTCCTGGGTGTAGTTGGCGACGCCGCTCGTGTGGTCGAGCAGTTGCCGGACGGTGATCGCGGCGCTGTTGGGCACCACGCCGGGCAGCAGGCACTCCAGCCGGTCGTCGAGGTCCAGCCGGTGTTCGCCGACGAGTTGGAGCAGGGTGGTGGCGACGAAGGTCTTGGTGGCGCTGCCGATCCGGAACCGGCCCTCGGGGTCGGCGGGGCCACCGCTGCCGCGGTCGGCGACACCGGTGGCGTTGCGCCACTCCAGCCGGCCGTCCTCCCAGACGGCGGCCAGGGCGGAGGTGGCGTAGCCCGGGCCGGTGAGGCCGGCCAGGGCCGCGTCCGCGGCGGCCCAGTCGGCCCGGCCGGCGGCGGAGTCCGTCCGGTCGGCCGGGTCGGCGGCGGTGAGGTGGAGGGCGCCGCGGCAGTCGGCGGCCGGGCGCGGTGCGGCGGGTGCGGCGAGGGCTGCCGGGGCGAGGGTGGCGAGCAGGCCCGCGGCCGCGGTGGCCGTGACGGCGGCGCGCAGCAGCGGACGACGGAGCCTCCGGACCGGGGCGGTCGGATCGGCGGTCATGCCGGTCTCCCTGGGTCAGGGCGCCGGAGCGTCAACTCCGACTGTTTCCATGGGCCTTGACGCCATGGCAGGACCGGTCCGCAGCCGTCGTCAGCCTCCCGGAGGGCCCGCTACCCCGACCGTGGCCCGGGGCCGTACCCCGAGAGGTCTCGGGGTACGGCCGGGGGCCGGGCCCAGGACGGGCCCTCGCGGTGGGTCAGGACACCGGGGCCTTGGTGCGCAGGACCTCGATGAAGGCGCGCAGCCAGGCCGGGTGGTCGGGCCAGGCGCGGGCCGAGACGACCACGCCGTCCACCACCGCCTCGCCCTCCACGAACTCGGCGCCCGCCGCCTTGATGTCCGGGGCGAGCGCGGGGTAGGCGGAGGTGCGGCGGCCGTCGAGCACCCCGGCGGCGGCGGTGATCAGCGGGCCGTGGCAGATCTGCGCGACGGGCTTGTCCCCGGCGAAGAAGTGCCGGGCGATCCGCTGCACGTCCGGGTCGTTGCGCAGGTACTCGGGCGCGCGGCCGCCGGGGATCACCAGGGCGACGTAGTCGGCCGGGTCGACGTCGGCGAAGGCGAGGTCGGCGGGCCAGGTGTACCCGGGCCCGCACCAACCTCCCGTACCGGCCGCGCCGTTGGCAACAGGGCGCACCAGGCGTACGGCGGCGCACCACCCGGCGCGCGCGCCGGCCGCAAGCCGTGCGCGCCGGGGCGGGGGTGGGTGGGGCGGTGGGTGCGGTGCCCGGCTGTGGGGAGGTTGCGGGCGAGGCCTAGACTCTCGTGCTGCCTGCCCACCGACCGTCCACGACCCGTCCACCGGCCGTCCACCGGCCGCGGCCGGAACCGCCCCGGAGGAGCTCATGACCGATCGCACGACCTACCTCGTTCTCCCCGGGTACCAGAGTTCGGGCCCGGAGCACTGGCAGACCCGTTGGGAGGCCGCCGACCCGGAGGCCTTCCGCCGGGTCGAGCAGGCCGACTGGGACCACCCGGACCGGGCGGACTGGGTGGCGCGGGTGGACGCGGCGGTGGCCGCGGCCGCCGCCGACGGGCCGGTGGTGCTGGTGGCGCACAGCCTGGGCTGCGTCACCGCCGCCGACTGGGCGGCCGGTGCGGCCGCCGAGCGGACCGCCGCCGTGCGGGGCGCGCTGCTGGTCGCCCCCGCCGACGTGGACAACGCCGACGTGCCGGAGGTGTCGGGCTTCCGGCCGGTGAGGCTGGAGCGCCTCCCGTTCCCGACCGTCGTGGTCTCCTCCACCGACGACCCGTGGATCACCCCGGAGCGGGCCCGGGAGTTCGCCCGGGCCTGGGGCTCACGTTACGTCGAGCCGGGCGCGTACGGGCACCTCAACGCGGACTCCGGGCTGGGCGACTGGCCGGAGGGCCGGAAACTCCTCATGGAGCTGTGAGCACATGACCGGGGGGACGATGGACGAGTGGACCGAACGGTACCGGCGCCGCCGGTCGCCGCGGGCCAGGCGGCTGCTGGCCCGACTGCTGCTCGCCGCGGGGGCGGCGGCCGTCCTGCTGTACACCGAGGGCCAGTGGGAGAGCCGCTCGGGCGGACTGATGCTGGTCGCCGACCTGCTGAACCGGCCGGAGCTGATGCTCGGCGGCGCGCTCGGCGCGCTGATCGCGGCCGCCTGGCTGAGCGACCGCCGCACCGCCGTACGGGCCGCCACCCGGGCGGTCACGGTGACCGCCGGGGTGGTGTTCCTGCTCGGCGTGCTGGCCGCGCACAAGGTGTCGGCGGCCGAGAGCCGCAGCCGGGAGGACGCGCCGGCCGGTGCGGAGCGCTCGCTGGTGGTGGTGCACCGCTCGTACGGCTCCGGGCCGCAGGCCGGTGAGCACTGGCAGGTGCTGCTGGAGAGCGGGCAGGGCTGGTCGGCCCGGCGCTGGCTGCTGGCGGACGTCGGCGGCGGCCCGGACGACGCCCGGCTGGTGACGGCGAGTTGGACGGGGCGCACCCGGATCACCGTGGTCACCGACTCCTACCGGCGGGTGTTCAACCTCGACCAGGACACCGGCGAGCCGGTCGAGGCGCGGTAGCGCCGACTTCGGCGGGAGGTGTCAGCGCAGCCCGAAGGCGTGGGCGGTGAGCGCCAGCAGGGCCGCGTTGCCCGCCGCGCCGAGCGCGGTGGCGGACAGGAAGCGGGCCGCCGTGCCGTCCGGGAACGGGTTGGCGGCCATCGCGAGCAGGAACCCCGGCATCGTCCACACCACCGCCGTCCACTGCCATACGGCGTTGGCCGCGCTCACCCCGCCGCGCAGTTCGCGGGCGGCGGCGACGGCGATCACCAGGTAACCGGCCAGGTAGCCGATCGAGGGCCAGAGGACGGCGGGGACGCCGAGGAAGCTGTGCGGCATGGCGCCCATCGTCCGCCGACGGGCCGCGGCCCCGCATGAGTACGGGTACTCATGCGGGGCCGCGGGCGTCACTGGTCCGACGGGTCCGGGGAGTCCGGCGGGGTGGTGGGGGCCGAGCGGCCGGTCGCGCCGCCGTCCGACGGGGAGTTGCCGCGCGGGCGGCCGGTCGAGCCCGGGCCGGGCGCCCCCGTGCAGGTCGCCGAGGACGGCGAGCCGGTGGGGGTGCCGCACCCGGGGGTCGGGCGGACCGGGTCCGGGATGTGGACCGTGGTGAAGTCCTGCTCGGGCATGGACCGCACGGCGTCGCTCATGGCCTGCTGCCAGATCGGCCCCGGGCCGGTCGCCCCGAACACCTCGGGCTGGTACTGGCCGCCGATCCGGATGTTGCGCATCGGCACCTTGACGCCCGGGCTGCCCAGCCAGACCGAGCCGGCCAGGTTGCCGGTGTAGCCGGTGAACCAGGCCGACTTCTTCTCGTCCGTGGTGCCGGTCTTGCCCGCGATCTGGCGGTCGTCGTCCAGCCGGAGGTCCCGCGCGGTGCCGCCCTTCTCGGTCACTCCGAGCAGCACGCTGTTGATCACGTCGGCGGTGTCCGGGGACATCACCTGGTCGCAGCGGGCCGGGGCCACCGGGACGTCCTTGCCGGCCACCGTGGTGATCCGGTTGATCGCCACCGGCGCGCAGTAGGAGCCCCGGGCGGCGAAGGTCGCGTAGACGTTGGCCATGGTCAGCGGGCTGACCTCCTGGGTGCCCAGGCCGAGGGCGGGCACCTCCTGCAACGGGTCGCCGCTCGCCTTGCCGGTCACGCCCAGCTTGTTGGCCATCTGCTTGACGGCGCAGAGCCCGATCTCCTGCTCCATCTGCACGAAGTAGGTGTTGACCGAGAGCGCCATCGCCTGCTTGAGCTGGTACGGCCCCTTCTCGCTCGGGCTCTCGTTGGGGATCGTCCCTTCCTTCCTGCCCTTGTTGAGGTTCTTCCAGGTGCCGTCGCAGGTCTTCATCGTCGGCCAGTCCATCCGGTTCGGCGAGTCGTACTGCTGGGTCGGCGACAGGCCGGCCTCCAGGGCGGCGGCGGCCACGATCGGCTTGAAGTTGGAGCCGGGCTGGAACCCGATGCCCCCGCCCATCGCCGCGTCCACGTTGAGGTTGACGACGGTCTGGTTCTTCTCCTTCGCCAGGCCGTACGGGCGGGTCTGGGCCATCGCCAGGATCTTGCCGCTGCCGGGCTCGACCATCGTCATCGCCGCCGAGACCGGGTCGGTGACGTACACCTTGGTGGAGACGGCGTGCTGGGCGGCGGCCTGCTTCTCCGGGTCCAGCGTGGTGTAGATGTTCAACCCGCCGGTGTCCCACAGCTTCTTGCGCTCGGCGGCGCTCTTGCCGTAGGCCGGGTCCTGCTTGACCACGTGGCGGACGTAGTCGCAGAAGAAGCCCATGCCGGCCTGGGCGGTGATGCAACCGTTCTGCGGGTCCTTGTAGTTGAGGCCCAGCGGGGCCGCCTTCGCCTCGGCCGCCTGCTGGGCGGTGATGTGCTTGTTCTCCACCATCTTGTCGATGACGGTGTCCCGGCGCTTCTGCGCGGCCACCGGGTGCAGCTTCGGGTCGTACTGGGTGGGGTTCTGCACCAGCCCGGCGAGCATCGCCGCCTCGGGGAGGGTGAGGTCCTTGGCGTCCTTGCTGAAGTACCGCTGGGAGGCGGCCTGGATGCCGTACGCCTGGTGTCCGTAGAAGGTGATGTTCAGGTAGTTGGTGAGGATCTGCTCCTTGGAGAGGTCCTCCTCCAGCTTGATGGCGTACCGCAGTTCCTGGATCTTGCGGCCCAGGGTCTTGCGCTGCGCCTCGCGCACCGCCACCGGGTCGTCCCCGGCCATCTCGACGTTGACGTTCTTCACGTACTGCTGGGTGAGGGTGGAGGCGCCCTGTACTGCGGCTCCGCTCTCCGCGTTCTTGGTGATCGCCCGCAGCACGCCCTTGAGGTCGACGGCGCCGTGCTCGTAGAAGCGCGCGTCCTCGATGTCCACCTGGGCCTTGCGGATCAGCGGCGACATCTGCTCGGCGGTCAGGACGGTGCGGTCGCGCTCGTAGACCTTGGCGATCAGGCCGCCCTTGGCGTCGAAGATCTGGGTCGCCTGGGTGAGCGGCGGGGTCTTGAAGTCGTCGGGGATGCTCTCGAAGCCCTCGGCACCGCTCTTGGCGCCCAGGCCCATCGCGCCCGCCCCCGGGAGGATCAGCCCCGCCAGCAGGACGCCGCCCAGCACGCTGGAGCCGAGGAAGGTGGCCGCATGGCGCAGGATTCCGAGCGGGGTCTCACGGCGCCTCGGGCGCGGGACCCAGGTGTCGCCCGGGTCCGGGGCAGGTATGCGGCTCTTCGGTGACATAGTTCGAACATTACGGCCGTGAATCCCCACCGTGGGGGGCCTGTTGGCGAACTATTGTCACAAAATCGCGACAGGTTCGACTCATGTGTGAGGGTCGAACGTGGGTACACGCAGAAGTAAGGGCCGTTCGTCCACGGCCCGTTGCTCCTCCCCCGTCGGCGTCAGTCGGCGTCAGTCGGCGGCCGGGCAGTACACGTCCTCGGCCGGGCGGCGGCCCGTCACCAGGAAGTCCGTCACCACCGCGTCGCCGCAGGCGTTCCCGTTCGCCAGGTAGACGTCGTGGCCGCCGGAGTCGACCGTCACCATCCGCGCCCGGTCACCGAACGCCGCCCGCAGTTTGAGCGCGCCGGAGTACGGGGTGGCCGGGTCGCGCAGGTTCTGCGCCAGCAGGACGTTCGCCGGCCCCCGGCCGGTCACCCGCACCGGCGGCTCGGCGGGCGCGAACGGCCAGAAGGCGCAGGGCATCACGTTCACCGGCATGCCCGCGGTGAGCGGCCGGGCGGCCCGGTCGGCCGCCGTGTCCTTGGCGTAGGCCGCCGGGTCGGCGGGCCAGCGAACGTCGTTGCAGAGCGTGCCGACGGAGACCGCGAGGGTGTTCTGCACCGCCGCGTCGGGCGGCACCACCGGGGCGGGCAGCGGGCGGCGGCCGAGGCCCGCCAGCATCAGCCGGGCCAGGTCGGGGAACTTGGCGTCCGCGTACAGGCTGTTCAGCATGGACTCGCGCAGCACGTTGCCGCTCAGCTCGGCCGGGTTGGCGCCGGGCCAGGGCAGCGGGGCCGCGTCCAGCCGGGCGGCGAGGTCCAGGAACAGCGGGCGCACCTGCTCGGGGGTGTCCGCGACCCGGTCCGGGTTGTCCGGCGCCGAGGCCCACGCGGCGAAGTCGGGGAAGCGGTCCTCGGCGCCCTGGCCGAAGGCGGCCAGCCAGCCGCGGCCGACCTTCGACGGGTCCGGGTCGTCGTTGCTGTCCAGCACGATCCGGTCGGTGTGCCCGGGGAACATGGTGGCGTAGACGGCGCCCGCGTAGGTGCCGTACGAGGTGCCCCAGGCGGAGAGCTTGCGCTCGCCGAGGGCCTGGCGGATCCGGTCGATGTCGCGGGCCTCGTTGGCGGTGGAGATGCTGCGCAGCACCGGTCCCCCGTTGCGCGCACAGGTCTCGGCGACCCGGCGGGCGGTGGCCAGGTTGGTGTCGATCGAGCCGTCGGCGGCCGGCCAGGGGCGCAGCTTGACCATCGCCAGGTCGGAGTGGTCCAGACCGCAGCTGACCGGGGTGGAGCCGCCGACGCCGCGCGGGTCGAAGCCGACCAGGTCGTAGCGGTCCAGGACGGACTGCGGGAGGCGCCCGACGGCGCTCGTGGGGAGGCCGGTCCCGGAACCGCCCGGCCCGCCCGGAACGGTCAGCAGCACACCGCGGCGCAGGCCCGGCTTGGCGGTGGCGATCCGGGAGACGGCGAGCGTGATCTGTCGGCCGTCCAGGTCGTTGTAGTCCAGGGGGACGGTGAGGTCGGCGCACTGCTGGCGGGGGTCGACCGGGCCCTGGCAGGTGGTCCAGTCGAGGCCGCCCGCGCCGGAGTGCTCCGGGACGGCGGCGGCGGCGGGAAGGGCGGTCAGCACGGTGACGGCCAGCGTGGCGAGAGTGGTACCGGTGAGCTTCGACATGCCCAAGAGTCTGCTGCGGCAGGGGAATCGGGCCCATGCCGCCAGCCGGTCGATCGGGGGTGGGGCAATCCCCCGACGGCGGACGGGGGCCGTCCCGCACCCGGCGGCGGCGCGCCGACCGTTCGTGTCCTGCGGGGTGACGGCGGGCCGGACGCCGATGATTTCGGGTGCTGTGGAGGAGAACTGAGGAGGCGTGAGGTGACGGCAGGGAACCCGCACGACGGGAACGCGCTCGTGCACGAGCACGATCACGATCACGCGCACGAGGAGCAGCAGCACCGGCACGAGGGGCCCGCCGCGCCCGTGGGGCACGGCCACGCCCACGGCCACGGCCACGGGCCCGCCGCGCCGGTCTCCGCCCGTCTGCGCACGGTGGTCGCGGCCGTGCTGATCCCGTTCGCGGTCGCCGTCGCCGTCGGCCTGGTGGTGCTCTGGCCGGGCGGGGTCCCGGCCCACCAGCACACCGGGGTCGGCTTCGACCAGCAGATCCGGCAGGGCCTGGTCACCCGGCTCCAGGAACTGCCCTGCGCCGACCTCGGCCCCGCCGACCGGGGCACCTGCCGGCAGGAGACCGTCGAGGTCACCGACGGCCCGGACCGGGGCCGCACCTTCACGGTGGTCGTCCACCCGTCCGAGTCGCGGCGCCACGAGGTCGGCGAGCGGGTCGTCCTCACCTCAGCGCCGAACGCCCCCGTGGAGCTGCGCTACAGCGTCGTCGACGTGGACCGGAACCTGCCGATGGGCGTGCTCGCCGGGCTGTTCGCCGTCGTCGTGGTGGTGATCGGCCGCTGGCGCGGGGTCGCCGCGCTGTTCGCGCTGGCGATCAGCTTCGCCGTGCTGTCGCTGTTCATCCTGCCCGCCATCCTGCGGGGTTCGGACCCGCTGCTGGTGGCGATCGTCGGCGCCAGCGCGATCATGCTGATCGCCCTCTACCTGTGCCACGGGCTCTCCGCGCGCACCTCGGTGGCGGTGCTCGGAACGCTGGCGTCGCTGGTCCTGATCGGGGTGCTCAGCCTGGTCTTCGCCGCCTGGGCGCGGCTGACCGGCGACACCTCGGAGGAGACCGGGCTGGTCCACGGCCTCTACCCCGGCATCGAGATCCGCGGCCTGCTGCTCGCCGGGTTCGTGATCGGATCGCTCGGCGTGCTGTTCGACGTGACGGTCACCCAGACCTCGGCGATCTGGGAACTGCACGAGGCCGACCCGACGATGGGCGCCGGCCGGCTGTACCGGACCGGCATGCGGATCGGCCGCGACCACATCGCCTCGACCGTCAACACCCTGGTGCTCGCCTACGCGGGGGCCGCGTTGCCGCTGCTGCTGCTGTTCTCCGTCGCGCACCGGACGCTGGTGTCGGTGGCCACCAGCGAACTGGTGGCCGAGGAGATCGCCCGCACCCTGGTCGGCAGCATCGGACTGGTCGCGGCGGTGCCGGTCACCACCGGGCTGGCCGCGCTGATCGCCGCCGCCGACCACCCCCGGACGGCACCCGTGCCCGCCGGGCGGCACCGGCCCGCCTGACGCCCCGGCGCGGGGCGGGACGGGGCGGGGCGGGGCGGGGCGGACGGGAGGTCAGAGGCCGAGCAGTCCCGGGTCCGAGGCCAGGGCGCGCAGCGGCTCGCGCGGGTCGGCGACCAGCCGGCGGGCCACCAGGTCGAGGATGCCGCCCACGCCGGTGACCTCCGCGGCCAGCACGCCGTCCTCGCGGGTCAGCCGCTGCACCACCTGGAAGGTCTTGCCCCCTCGCCAGACGAACGCGCAGCTGATCTCCACCGTGTCCCCGGCGCGCAGCTCCCGCAGGTACTTCACCGTGGTCTCCAGGACGACCGGGCCCACGCCCTTGGCCACCAGCTCGGCCTGGCGGATGCCGGCCGCGTGGAGGTACTCCCAGCGGGCGTGCTCGGCGTACTGCAGGTAGACGGCCTGGTTCAGGTGGCCCTGGGTGTCGGTCTCGTACCCGCGTACGGTGACCCGTGTGGTGAAGTCCTGATCGGTCATGCCCCGCACGCTACTCCGGTGGGACGGGCGGGACGGCGTAACGTCCGTCACCCGCCGGGGACTACGGCAGGGTGAGGATCCGCGGACCGTCCTCGGTGACGGCGACGGTGTGCTCGATGTGCGCGGCCCGGCTGCCGTCGGTGGTGCGCAGGGTCCAGCCGTCCGGGTCGGTGTCGTAGTCGTCGCGGCCGCCGGCCGTCAGCATCGGCTCGATGGCCAGCACCAGGCCCGGGCGCAGCGGGTAACCCCGGCCGGGGCGGCCCTCGTTGGGGACGTGCGGGTCCTCGTGCATCCGGCGGCCGATGCCGTGGCCGCCGTAGCCGTCGAGCAGCCCGTAGCGTCCGGCGCGGGCCACCGTTCCGACGGCGTGGGCGATGTCGCCGATCCGGTTGCCGACCACGGCGGCGGCGATCCCGGCCTCCAGGGCGCGCCGGGTGGCATCGATCAGCTCGGCGTCCTCGGGCCGGGCGGGGCCGACGGTGAAGCTGACGGCGGAGTCGCCGCACCAGCCGTCCAGGACGGCCCCGCAGTCGATGCTCACCAGGTCTCCGTCGCGCAGCCGGTAGCCGTCCGGGACGCCGTGCACGACCGCGTCGTTCACCGAGGCGCAGATGACGGCGGGGAAGGGCACCGGCGCGAAGGCCGGCCGGTACCCGAGGAACGGCGAGGTCGCCCCGGCGGCCGTGAGCACCCCCCGCGCCACCTCGTCCAGCTCCAGCAGGCTCACGCCCGCCGCCGCCTCCCGCTGCACGGCCGCCAGCGCGTTGGCGACCGCCCGCCCGGCCTCGCGCATCGCGTCGAGGGCGGCGTCCGACTTGAGTTCGACCATGGTGAACCTCTCCCCTGGATCCAATTCTTATACCGGTATTTGTATCACGGTCGATGGACGTCGGGCGCCGCTGGCGGCCGGTGCACGGACGGCTGCGGAAATTGCCACGACCGCCCGGCACAAGATCCGCTACTGTTCGGCGCCGCAATACCGATGAACTGATCACAAGGACCCGACGTGACCTCGCCGCTGCTCCGCGCTGCCCATGCGCACCTGCAGGCCTCCGAGCCGCCCCCCTCCTCGCGGCTCCGCCGGTTCGGCAAGGCCGTGCGGGCGCCGCTCATCTTTGTCGCTCTGGCCACCGTCGGAGTGCTCGTCGCCGGTCAGCTGGAGGAGACCGAGGCCGACGTCGCCCAGGTCGGCGACTGCATGCACGATCGCGGCGTGTCCTCCAGACCGGACCTACAGATCGTGGGCTGCTCCAAGACCGATGCGCAGTACAAGGTCGCGAAGGTCATCCGGGACAGCGCCCGGGACGGCTCGTGCGAAGCGGAGGGGCCCGAGGTCTTCGGCTCCTGGACCCAGAAGCGGTCGACCTCCGTCGTCATCCTCTGCCTCGCCCTCAACACCGCACGTCCGGGCGGCCCGGTCCCCCTGCCCAACTGGCCCATGGACTACCAGCAGCCGTGGTCGCACTAGGGAGCGCCGGGCGGGGCCTGCCGGACAGGCCCTAGACTCGACGGCATGGTGAGGACTCCGCTGACCCCGTGGGAGCGCGAGCGTGGGGAGCGCTTCGGGGCGCTGCTGCGCGAGGCGCGTGGCGAGCGCAGCATGGTCGAGGTGGCGGCGGTGGCCGGTGTCTCGGCGGAGACGCTGCGCAAGATCGAGACCGGGCGGGCGCCGACGCCGTCGTTCTTCACCATCGCGGCGCTGGCGTTCGCGCTGGACCTGTCGCTGGACGAGCTGGCGGGCGCGTGCGTGCTGCCCGAGGACGGCGCCGCGCTCTCGGCGTAGGGCGGGCCCTGGCGTCGCGGTCCCGGCCTGGGGCCCGATCCGCAGGACACGCCCCGGAGCAGACCCGGGACGGGGACGGCCCGCCGGGCGCGGGGTGCGCCGGGCGGGCCGTCGGTCTGGGCGGGTGACCGGCCTCAGCCGACCGAGCTGTTGTAGCTCTCGATCGCGGGCTGGAGCTCCTTGGCCGCTTCGGCGAGCGCCTGCTGGGCGGTCTTGCTGCCGGCCACGGTCTGCTCGATGGCCGTCTCCACGCCCTTGCGGGCCTGCGGCATCACGCCGAGCAGGCAGCCGGCGGTGGCCGGGGTGGGCTTGGTGGCCTTCAACTGGTCGATGGCCGTCTGGAACTGCGGGTACTTGCCGACCCACTCCTTGTCCTTGGGGTCGTCCAGGGACTTCTTGTTGACCGGGAAGTAGCCGGTGCCGGTGTGCCACACGGCCTGCTGCTCCGGGCTGGTGGCGAACTTCTCGAACTCCCAGGCGGCCCGCTTCTCCGCGTCCGAGTGGCCGGGGCCGCTGATCCACAGCGAGGCGCCGCCGATCGCCGGGCCGCCCTGGTCGGCGGCCGTCACCTTCGGGAAGGGCGCGGTGCCGACGCCGAACTTGGCGGCCTCGGTGTAGCCGCGCAGCACGCCGGTGGACTCCAGGTGCATGGCGACCGTGCCGGACTTGAAAGCGGCCTGGGCGTCGTCGGTGACCCGGCCGGTGTTGGCCGCGTAGCCGCCCTTGACGAGGTCGGCCCACCACTGGACGATCTGCGCGCCCTGGGCGGAGTCGAACACGACCTTGCCCGCCTTGTTGCTGCGGCCGTTGTCGTTGTCGCAGTACATGGTGCCGGACTCGGCGAGCAGCTCCTCGACGAACCAGCCGTAGATGGCGGCGCCGAAGCCGTAGCGGACGGTCTTGCCGTCGGCGTCCTTCTTGGTCAGCTTCTTGGCCAGGTCACCGAGCTCGTTGAGGTCCTTCGGCGGCTGCGCCGGGTCGAGGCCGGCCTCCTTGAAGGCGTCGGTGTTCAGGTAGAGCAGCGGCATCGAGGAGTTGAACGGCATCGAGACCAGCTTGCCGTTGGCCGAGTAGTAGTTGCGGATGTTGGGGTCGAGGTCGTCCAGCGAGTAGCCGTCCTTGTCGGCGAAGGCCTGGGCGGGGACGGTCTGCTTGGAGTCGATCATGAAGCGGGTGCCGATGTCGTAGACCTGCACCAGGGCGGGGGTGCCCTTCTGCTGCACCGCGGCCTTGTACTTGGTGACCAGCTCGTCGTACTTGCCCTGGAACTGCGCCTTGACCTCGATCTTGCCCTGGTGGGCTGCGTTGAAGTCCTTCACCAGGCCGTTCAGCACGTCGGCGTTCTTGCCGGTCATCGAGTGCCAGAACTCGACGGTGGTGACGCCGGAGGCCTGGTCGAGCGCCTGGGCACCGGGCGCCCCGGCGTCGGCGGAACCGCCCGAGCCGGCGTCCGAGCCGCTGGAGCTGCAGGCGGTCAGGGACAGGCCGGCCACCAGCAGGGCCGCGAGCGCGCGTGCACTCTTCTTCACGAGGGTTTTCTTCTTTCCGGTTGACGAACGGGATGTACGGGCGGGATGTACGGCGGGATGTACGGGCGGAGCGGGTGCGGGCTCAGCGGACGGCGCCCGCGGTGAGGCCGCGGACGATGAAGCGCTGGCCGAAGACCACCAGGGCGAGGGTGGGCAGCAGGGAGAGCACCACGCCGGCCAGGATCAGGCCGGGGTCGGCCATCTCGGCGTCGCGCAGCGAGGTGAGGCCGATCTGCAGGGTCTGCATCTCGGCGGTGCGGGTGATGATGAGCGGCCAGAAGTACTGGTTCCAGGCCGACAGGAAGACGTAGATCGACAGCGCGGCCAGGGCCGGCTTGTTGAGCGGCACGACGATCCGCCACAGGAACCGCCAGTGCCCGGCGCCGTCGATCCGGGCCGCGTCGCGCAGTTCGCCGGGCAGTTGGCGGAAGGCCTGGCGCAGCATGAAGGTGCCGAAGCCGGAGGCGAGGAACGGCAGCACCAGGCCGAAGTAGGTGTTGCCGAGGCCCCAGCCTGACAGCGTCAGGTAGTTGGGGATGATGATGGCCTCCCAGGGGACCATCAGCGTCGCCAGGAACAGCCCGAACACCGCGGCCCGCGCCTTCATCGGCAGGAAGACGAAGGCGTACGCGGCCAGGATCGAGGTGACCAGCTGGGCGAGGGTGATGGCGGTGGCGGTGATCGCCGAGTTGGCGTACTGCCGGAACAGCGGGATGGTGTCCACCGCGCCGGAGAAGTTCCGGCCGGTCACCGAGTGGGGCACCAACGCCGGTGGGTAGGAGGCGAGTTCGGACGGCTCCATGAAGGCGCCGACCACCGCGTAGTACACCGGGAAGGCCACCGTGACCACGGCGACGGCGAGCAGCAGGTAGACGGCGGCGCGGCCCAGCAGGTCGCGCGGGGAGCGTCCGGCGAGGGGGCGGACCCGCGGACGGGGCGGATCGGCCCGGACCTCGGCCTCGGTGACGACCGTGCTCATGCGTAGTGCACCTTCCGCTCCAGGACGCCGAACTGGACGGCCGTGCAGGCGAGGACGACCAGCAGCAGCACCACGGCCTGGGCGCTCGCCGTGCCGAAGTCGCTGGAGCCGTAGGCGAAGGCCTTCTCGTAGACGGAGTAGACCAGGGTCCGGGTGGAGCCGTCCGGCCCACCCTTGGTGAGGATGTGGATCTGGCCGAAACTCTGCAGTGCGTGGACGGTGGAGACCACCGTCAGGAAGAACAGGTTCGGGCCGAGCATCGGGACGGTGATCGAGCGGGCCAGCCGCAGGCCGGAGGCGCCGTCGATCCGGGCCGCCTCGACGACCTCGCCGGGGATCGAGCCGATGCCCGCCGAGAGCACCAGTACGTTGTAGCCGAGGTTCATCCAGACCGTGGTCAGGGCCACCGAGAACAGCGCGTACCGGGATTCGGTCAACCAGCCGACCGGCCCAAGGCCGAGGTGCGACAGCAGGCCGTTCAGCACCCCGCTGGCCGGGTTGTAGAACACCGCGAAGACCACCGAGGCGCTGGCCACCGAGAAGGCGAAGGGCAGCGCGAAGGCGGAGCGCAGCAGCCGTACGCCCCGGATCCGGTTCTCCAGCAGCAGCACCAGCACCAGCGCGCCGAGCACCCCGGGCACCACGGTGAGCAGGGTGAACAGCGCGGTGGTGACCAGCGTCCGGCCGAAGTCGGCGGAGGCCAGCAGGTCGGTGTAGTGCTTGAAGCCGACGTAGCGGGAGGGCGCGCCGAAGAGGTCGTTGGCGTGTCCGCTGAGGTAGATCGTCCGTCCCAGCGGATAGCCGATGAACAGGACGAAGACCACCAGGGAGGGCAGCAGGAAGGCCCAGGCGAGCCCGTGCTCGCCCCATCGGCTTCGACGGCCCGCGAGGGGCACGGGGTGCGGTGCGGTCGGCATCGGTGGCACGTCCGCCTTTCGTGTGTTGGTTCCGGCCGAAACCGTGTCCTGCCCGAACGACGGCGCGGGAACCCCGCGGTGATCAACCGGTGTCCCCGGGATTACGCGTTCGCGTCAGATTTCGGCCGGTCGTGCGCGCAACAGCCGCTCCAGGAACGCCGAACGGCTCCGACGACCCCTTGGCGAAGGGGTCGTCGGAGCCGTCACGGGCGGGCTCAGGCGGTGACGCCGCCGTCCAGCACCAGGTCGGCACCGACGGTGTAGCCCGCCTCGTCCGAGGCCAGGTACAGCACGGCGGCGGCGATCTCGGCGACCGCGCCGGCCCGGCCGACCGGGACCTCGGCCTTCATCCGCTCGCTCTTGGCGGTGTCGCTCTCGCCGGGGCGGGTCGACATCGGGGTGTCCACCGGGCCCGGGCTGACGGTGTTGATCCGCACGCCCTCGCCGATGTGGTCACGGGCGGCGGAGCGGGTGAGCGCGGTGACGGCGGCCTTGCTGGCGTTGTAGGCGCCCGCGCCCTCGGCCCGCTTGTGGACGCCCAGGTTGGACGAGACGTTGACGATGGCCCCGCCGCCGTGGGCCCGCATGTGGCCGATCTGGTGCTTCATCGCCAGCAGGGTGCCGGTCACGTTGACCTCGAAGACCCAGCGGAACTGGTCCTCGTCGATGTCGGCGACCGGACCGGCCGCGCCGAACACCCCGGCGTTGTTGACGGCGACGTCCAGTCCGCCGAACTGCTCGACGACCTCCCGGACCAGCCGGGCGGCGTCCTCGCCGTTCGTCACGTCGCCGGTCAGCGCGACGGCCTTGCCGCCGGCCCGCTCGATCAGCTCGACGGTCTCGGCCAGCGGGCCGAGGCTGCGCCCGGCGACCGCGACCCGGGCGCCCTCCCCGGCGAAGGCGAGCGCGATCCCCCGCCCGATGCCGCTGCCGCCGCCGGTGATGAGGACGGACTTGTCGGCGAAACGCGTGCTCATGAGCTGAACTCCTTGGTCCGAGTGGTGCATTCAGGTGTGTGGGTGGTGCTCTTGGTTGTGGTCTTGGTGGTGCTCTTGGTGGTGGTCGTGATGGTGGTCTCGGCGATGGTCTCGGTGGTGACCTCGCCGGTGGCCCCGGTGACACCGGTGGCACCGGCCCGGGGCAGGACCGCGACCGCGACGGCGGTCAGGGCCAGCCCGGCGGCGGCCGCGGCGAAGGCCGCCGCGTAGCCGCCGACGACGGTCGGGCGGGTGGCGGCGAGGGCCATCAGGGCGGCCAGCCCGGCGGTGGGGCCGAGCTCCATGGCGGTGTTGAGGACGCCCGCCGCCAGGCCGGTGCGTTCGGGCGCCACCCCGCCGGTGGCGAGCACGGCCGCCCCGGCGAAGGACGCGGCGGCGCCGGCGGGCAGCAGGAGCAGTCCGGGCAGCAACCCGGCGGGGTAGCCACTGGCGGGGTCGAGCCCGGCCAGCAGGGCGAGTCCGGCCGCCTCCAGGGCGAGGCCCGCGGCGGTGACCGGCACCGGACCGTACCGGGCGGTCAGCGGCCCGGCCAGCCGCCCGGACAGCAGCAGGGCGACCGCGTACGGCACGAACGCGGCGGAGGTGTCGGCCGCGCTCCAGCCGCGCAGTTGCTGGAGGTAGAGCGAGAGCAGCACGAAGGCCAGGGCGGTGCCCGCGGAGGTCGCCATCACGGCGACCAGGGCGGTGGCCCGGCGGCGGTCGGTGAGGAAGCCGGGCGGCAGCAGCGGGTCGACGGTGCGGCGTTCGGCGGCGGCGAAGGCGAGCAGCAGGAGCACGCCGCCGGCGAACGGTGCGAGCACGCCGGGGCTGCTCCAGCCGTGCTCGGTGGACGCCACCAGGGCGTAACTCGCCGCGCAGACACCGGTGGTGGCGAGGAACGCGCCGCGCAGGTCCAGTGCCGGGCGGCGGCTCGCGGGGGCGGGTCCACGGTCGGGGTCGGGGCCGGATGCCGGGACGGCGGCGGGTACGGGCTCGGGCAGGGTGCCGGAGCGGAGCAGGCCGACCAGTGCGACCGCGACGGGCACCGCGAACAGCCAGCGCCAGGAGACCACGGCGCTGACCGGGCCCGACACCACGCTGCCGGCCGTCGCACCGAGTACCGAGAGTCCGCCCCAGGTGGCCATCGCCCGCCGGTAGGCGGCGGGTTCGGGGTGCAGCCGGCGGACCACGGCGACCGCCGCCGGGGCGGCGAGGGCCGCGCCCGCGCCCTGGACGAAGCGGCTCGCCAGCAGGACGGGGTAGTCCGGCGCGAGGGCGCAGGCGACCGAAGCGGCGGCGAGCAGCGCCAGGCCCCAGCGGAGCACCGGACGGCCGCCGTGACGGTCCGTCAGTCGCCCGCCGAGCAGCAGCAGGGCGGCGAAGGAGAGGCCGTACGCGGCGCTGAGCAGCAGGACGTCGGACGGGCCGAGCCCGAGCTCCCGGGCGACCAGGGGCAGCGGAACGGTGAGGATCATGATCGTGAAGATCAGCACCGCCTGGACGACACCGAGCAGCGCGAAGCTCCCCCGCGCCGTCGTGGTGACACTCATGGATTCCCCCCACACCAAATTTTTAAGAACGTTCGGTCCAAAATAAAGGCAGCAAAAGCCGGTGGAAGCCGACGGAAGACGATGGAGGACGGCGCAGGACGCCGGGCCGACCGAGCCGGAGACACCCCCGTGGGCCTCCGGTCCGGACCGGCGCTCAGTCCAGCAGCGCCAGCGCCTGCTCGGCGGCGTCGCGCACCCGGGGCCCGCCCTCGGCGGTCTTGCCCACCACCCGGATCCCCTGCAGCAGCACCACCAGCATCCGGGCCAGCGCCCGCGGCTCCCGCCCGGCGGGCAGTTCGCCCTGGGCCCCGGCGCGCAGCAGGGCGGCGGTCAGCGCCGTCTCCAAGTGGTCGTAGCTGACCTCCACCCGGCGGGCCGCCGCCTCGTCGTGCGGGGCGAGTTCGACGGCCGTGTTGGTGATGAAGCAGCCGCGCCTGCGGTCCTCGCCCCCCATTCCCGCGTATCGGCGCACCAGGGCGCGGACGGCCGGCAGCACCGGGCCGGGCTGGGACAGCTCGGCCAGCAGGCCGGGGTCGTGCTGTTCGTTGTAGCGCTCCAGCGCACGCAGGTAGAGCTCGTGCTTGCTGCCGAAGGTCGCGTAGATGCTGGCCCGGGCGATGCCCAGCCCTTCGACCAGGTCGGCCATCGAGGTGGCCTCGTAGCCGCGCCGCCAGAACAGTTCGAGAGCTGCCTGGAGCGCCGCGTCCGGGTCGAATTCCTTGGTCCGTGCCATGACCGGAACAGTAGCCCTTTTGAGACCGCTCGGTCAAGAAAGAGCGAGGAGTGGTCCAGACCGTTATCTGACGGAGCATTGCCAAGTGGACTAGACCAAGCCTACCCTTACCGCCCCGTCCCTCCTTCTCCCCCACACCCGCAGGAGGCGTTCCGGCATGCCCGCACACATCCCCCCGAACCCCCGGCAGGCCGTCGAGGCCGCGCGACCGCTCGTCCTGACGGCCTTCCGGATCGTCGTCGGCCTGCTCTTCGCCTGCCACGGAGCCGCCGCGCTGTTCGGCGTCCTCGGCGGCACCAAGGGCGGCGGCAGCATCCCGGCCGGCCAGTGGCCCGGCTGGTGGGCCGCACTCATCCAACTCATCGGCGGCGTCCTGGTGTTGCTCGGCAGCGGCACCAGGACGGCCGCGCTGCTCTGCTCCGGCTCGATGGCCTACGCCTACTTCACCGTCCACCAGGAGCACGCCCTGCTGCCGCTGCAGAACGGCGGTGAGGCCTCGGTGATGTTCTGCTGGGCCTTCCTGGCCATCGCGGTGCTCGGCTCCGGCCCGTACTCCCTCGACCGGCTGCTCGCCGCCCGCCGGCCGGCCGCCGAGCCCAGCCCCCAACCCACCTCGACCGGCTGAGCCTCAGCCCTCCGCGAGGTACCGCTCGACCGTGGCGACCTTGGCGGTGAGGCCGTCGGTGACCCCGGCCCGGTCGTCGATCTTGATGACCGTGCTCACCCGGTCGCCGTACGCCTTCACCGCCTCGATCGCCGCCCTGATCACCGGCATGACCTCGTCCCACTCCCCCTCGATGCTGGTGAACATCGCGTCCGTCCGGTTCGGCAGCCCGCTCGCCCGCACCACCCGCACGGCCGCGGCCACCGCCTCCCCCACGTCCTCGCCGATCCCCAGCGGGGTCACCGAAAAAGCTGCGATCACGGTCCGTACTCCCTACCACCCGACGACAACGGCCACGGCCCGGAGGCGACTCCGGGCCGTGGGCCAGGCTAAGGCGTGTCGGG
This sequence comes from Kitasatospora sp. NPDC059160, assembly GCF_042755465.1. Classification (NCBI taxonomy): domain Bacteria; kingdom Bacillati; phylum Actinomycetota; class Actinomycetes; order Kitasatosporales; family Streptomycetaceae; genus Kitasatospora; species Kitasatospora sp. NPDC059160. The sequence continues at coordinate 111,920 of NZ_JBHZCN010000009.1, forward strand.
ACCATCGGCCGTGGCGCGGCGCGCGTTCCACGGGCCTCACCCGACGGGGGATCCGTAGGGGGCATCCAGCAGTGCCAGGGCTCCGGGGTGGACCAGCGCGCCCGGCAGGCGCGGGTGGGGGGCCAGCACGCCCGCCGCCAGCAGCCGGTCGAGGGCCGGGGCCGGGTCGTGCGGGACGCGTCCGCGCAGCCAGTCCGCGGAGACCGCCGGGCCGGCCCGCAGCCAGGTCAGGACGGCCGTCTCGGCGGCCCCTCCCCCGGCGTGTTCGAGGGCCCGGTCGATCAGGGCTCCGTAGGCCTCGACGGTCGCGGTGCGGTGGCGGGCGGTGTCGGTGACGGTCCGGGCGAACAGCTCGCCCCAGACCGACCAGTGGCCGTCCGCCGCGGCGACCACCGCCTCGTCGTGCTCGGCCCGGTGCCGCTCGACCCAGCCCTCGATGTCGAGCAGCAGCCCCGGCAGCAGTCCGGCGCCCACCAGGTCGCACTCGGCGAGCAGCCGGGCCGTCCGGCCGTTGGCGTCGGGGAACGGATGGATCGTCAGCAGCCGGACCATGCCGAGCGCCGCGGCGTCCAGCGGCGGCGAGGTGGTCCGGGTGCCCCACTCGTACCAGCGCCGGACGTGGTCGCGCAGTTCGCCGCCGGGCCGGACGGCCATCACGAAGCGCCGCCCGTCCGGCCAGTCCACCCTGGAGCCGCCCCGCCGGAAGCCCCCGCCGTCGGGGATGTTCGGGTCCCCGGCGACGAGCATCCCGTGCAGTTCGGCGAGGGCCTCCGGGGTGAAGCAGGGACGGCGGTCGGGCCGTTCGGCGCGTTCCGCGCGGACGGAGTGCACGGCGACCAGGGCGGCCGAGGCCCGGGCCTCGGCGGCCGCGGCGACCAGGGCGGTCACCTGGTCGCCGGTCAGACCGGCGAGGTGGCGGTGGTGCATCTTCAACCGGTAGCGGGGACGGTGGAACAGGTCGGGGTCGCCGAGGTGCCGGCGGACGGCCGCGTCGAGCGCCGCCAGGGCGGTCCCCGCGGCGGTGCGGGCCGCCGCGGGGACCACCTCGGCGTCCAGCGGCGGCACGACGGGGACGACCCGCCGTACCGCCGGACCGGAGGAGTGGAAGGACATCAGGACGGGACCGGCCTCAGCAGGAGCGTCCGGTCGCGATGCCGGTCGGGGCCGTGACGTTCACGTACTCGACGTCGTACGCGCGGCCGTTCCAGGTGGTGATCTGGTAGGTGACGGTCTGGTACTCGACGTAGAGCGCCCAGGTGTCACCCGGGTTGAGCGTGATGTCGATGGACTGGCTGCGGGTGAGGTTCGTGTTGAGCTTGGTCCCGAGGGCGGCCGTGAGCACGTCGCCGGCCTTCGCCGTGAGGTTCGCGCTGGTCTCGAAGTTGATGGTGTAGCCGATGGTCTCGGCGTGCTTCTCCGGGATCTTGCTGCCGTTGCGGTAGCAGTTCTGGCGCTGCTCCCAGGTCTTGCCCGACGACCAGACCCGGGCGTTGTTCCCGCTGTCGCCGCCGCTCCCGCCGCCGCCCCAGCTCATCGGGGGGATGTTCGGGTCGGCCGGGGTGGGCGGCCGGGTGGCCCTGCCGTCGACCTCGACCCTGGGCAGGGTGGTCGGACCGGTCACGACGACCGGCGGCTCGCTGACGTTGGTGCCGGGGACGATGACGGTCTCCTCGCCGCCACCACCACCGCCACCGCCGTAGCCGCCGCCCGGGTCGCCGGGGAAGCCCGGGTCCGGGTCGCCCGGTTCGGGCGTGGGGTCGTCGTCGCACGTGGAGGTGTGGTCGTCGGCACAGGAGGCGTACGCCGTGAACGGGGTGACGACCGCCGGCACCGCGGTGAGGACGGTGGCGCCGAGTGCGGCGGCCATGGCCATGTTTCTGAGCTTCACTTCTGCTCCGGGAAGGGGATGGTGGGAACTCCGGGGACGGGACGGGTGATCGGCGTCCGGGGTGTGCCGAGCCGCGCGGGAGGCGGCTCGGCGCGCCCGTTCCGGCGACCGGCGTCCAGTCTTCGCGCCGGCGGCCACCACAGCATTGGGGAAACCCCTACGACCGGCCGACCCGCGCGCTCAGCGGGAGCCCGCGGGTTGGTTCCCCGGCGCGCCCGCGGGGGAGAGCGCGGCGGCCAAGGCGATCCTGGACCGCACTCCGGCCCGGCGGAAGATCCGGGTGAGGTGGGCCTCGACCGTCTTCGGCGACACCGCCAGGGCGCGGCCGATGTCGTTGTTGGACAGGCCGAGGGCCACCATCCGGGCGATCTCCCGCTCCCGCTCCGACAGCGCCGCCGGCGCCGTCCCCGCAGCCCGGGCCGGACGCGGCCGGCGCGCGCCCAGCCGCCGCTGGAGGTCCACCGCCTCCCGGTGGAGGCGGCGCGCCCCCGAGCCCTCGGCGAGCGCCTTGGCCCGGTTCGCCTGCTCCAGCCCGGCCGCCTGCTCGCGCGGTCCACGGGTGGTGAGTTCCGCGGCGAGCAGCAGCCGGGCCCGGCACTCCATCGGGACCAGCCCGCCGGCCCGGAACGCCGCGACCGCCTCCCCCAGCGCGCCGACCGGATCCGGCACGGCGTAGGACCGGGCCAGCGCGGCGTACCCGCGCTGGCCCGGCAGGCCCGGCAGCAGCACGTCGCAGGACGCCCGGTCCGCCCACCCGCCGGCCTGGTCGCGGTCGCCCAGGGCCGCGGCGGCCCGGGCCGCGTGGGCGTACCAGATCGAGCTGGCCGGCCGGGCCCCGCCGTGGTGCCGCGCGTGTCCCACCGCCGACCGGATCAGCTCCAGGCCCTCCCCGGGCCGTCCCTGCTCCAGCCGGACCTCGGCGAGGATCCCGGCGGTGGCCGTCCAGAACCGGCCGCCCGCGCCGCCGAGTTCCCGCACGGCCCGCTCCGCCGTCGGCGCGGCGGCGTCCGGACCGTCCCGCAGGATGGTGGCCCAGGCCTGGAGGGCGAGCGCGAAGCCGAGCAGGGCCGGCCGGTCCATCCGCCGGGCGTCCCGCTCGGCGTCCCCGGCCGACCGCAGGGCATCGGTCAGCCGTCCGACGCCGACGGCGGCGTAGGCGTGCGCCAACCGCAGGTGCGGCAGCACGACCAGCTGCCCAGCCGTCCGGGCGAGCCGGATCCCGCGCGCCGTGTGCCGGAGCGCGTCCTGGTGCCGCTCGGCGAGCGCCTCGGACCAGCCGAGTTGGGCGAGGGTGTCCAGGAGCGGGACCAGTTCGGCGTCGCCCGTCGAGTCCACCAGGGCGCCGGCCTCCCCCGCGCGGCGCAGCAGCGCGGGGACGTCCCCGGCCAGGGCGCCGCAGTGGGCGAGGCGGACGGTGGCGGCCGTCCGGAGCCGGCGGTCCCGGACGTCCACCGCGTGCCGGAGCAGCTCCTCGGCCAGGGGCCGGGCGCGGTGGTGGGCGTTGCGCAGCAGCGCGACCGTGCACAGCTCCAACCGCAGCGGGCCGGCCGGCCCGGTGGCAGAGGCGGTGCCGGCCCGGGCCGCGCTCGTGGTGTCGGCCCTGGTCGTCTCGACGGCCCCGGCCCCGGCCCCGGCCCCGGCTCCGGTTCCGGCCGTACCGACCTCGGGCCCCGCCGTCAGGGCGAGTTCGGCAGTCAGGAGGGCCTCCGCCCGGCCGTACTCGCCGAGATGGCGCTCGATCATGGCGTGGAAGAGCACCAGCTCGGTGTCCGCCCGGGTGCGCGGCGCGCCGGGCGGCCGGGCGATCCGCCGCAGCAGGTCCCGGCACTCACGCAGCCGCCCGGCGGCTCCGAGGGCGCGGGCCAGGGCTGCCGTCAGCTGCGGCCGCAGCCCCGTGCCGTCCTCCCGCACCAGGCCCAGCGCCGTGCCCAACCAGGCCGCGGCGGCGCCCGGTTCGGTGTCCCGCACCTGCTCCGCCGCCGCCGCGAGCAGCTGGATCGCGGCGAGGTCGCCCGGTTCGGCGCCGCGGGCGAGGTGGGGTGCGCACCGCGCCGGGTCGGCGCCCGCCTCCCGCAGGACGCGGGCGGCGCGGGCGTGCGCGGCCCGGCGCCAGCCGTGCGGCGCCTCGCGGTAGACGACGGCGCGCAGCACCGGGTGCCTCAGTCGGCAGCGCCGCCCCTCGGTGTGGTCGACGCGGACCAGGTCCAGGCCGATCAGCCGGTCGAGGGCCAGGGCGGTTGACTCCCTTTCACCGGTGGCTGGTTGGGGAGGTTCGCCGGGGCCGGCCGGGCCGGTCGTGGCTGCGGGTGCGGCCAGCTCGGTGAGGTGCGCGGGGTCGAAGTCCTCGCCCAGCACGGCGGCGGCCCGCAGGACGGCGCGCTCCACGTCGTCCAGCGGGGCGAGTTCACGGGCCAGTGCGGCGCCCGCCACGGCGACCGCCTCGTCGGACAGCAGCCACGGGGTGACTCCGCCGGGCGGCCGCAGCGGCCCCGGTGACCGGGCCAGCACCCGGAGGTAGAACGGGTTGCCGTCGGCGGCCTCGTGGCGGGAGCGCCGCCGTTCGGCGTCGGTGCCGGGACCGGGCGGTCCGGCGGCCGGGGTGTGCGGCAGCGGGCCCGGCCGCAGCCGCTCCACCCGGTAGGCGTCGTCGGGCTCGGCGAGGCCCGCGGTCAGCGCGGCGGGGCGTTGGCGGGGGCGCAGCGAGCAGACCAGGATCAGCGGCACCCGTGGGCGGGGGCGGTGCAGCAGGTGGGCGAGGAGGTGGACGGAGGCGTCGTCGGCCCAGTGCAGGTCGTCCAGACAGAGGGTGAGCCGCCGGCCGGCGTCGGCCGCCGTCCACAGCAGGTCGGCGATGCACCGGCGCAGCTGCGGTCGTCCCGGATCCGCCGTCGACTCCGCCCGTTCACCGTCGGGTTCATCGGCCGCGAGGCCGGTCAGCAGGGCCAGGTCCGCCGGGTCGAGGGCGGCGGCGACGCCGGGCAGTTCCAGGGCGCGGGCGACCGGTGCGCGGAAGAGCCCGTACGGCCGCTCCCGATCGGCTGCCGGCACCCGGCCCGCCAGCACGGTCAGTCCGGCCCGCTCGGCCAGGGCGCGCCATTCGGTCAGCAGCCGGGTCTTGCCGATGCCCGGCTCCCCGGCGATCTCCAGCAGCCAGGGTCCGGCGTGGGTCCGGGTGGTGAGGACGCCCCGCAGCCGGGCGACCTCCCGTTCCCGGTCGTTCAGGGGCTCTTCCGCAACGGACGGCCGTGTCCGGTCCAGGGGCGTGCCCATGGGTCCCTCCCTCTCCACGGGTGGTAGCAGCGGGGCACAGCCTGCTCGAACGCGGATCCGGAATCGTCAGGGGAAGCACGTAATCTCTGTACGTATCTCCCGCGCCGCCGGTGTCGGGGCGCTCGCGTGCTGTCCCCGGCCGCGCCGGCCCGGTCGCGTCCGGCGGTCGCCGGGCCGGGCTGCGGCCTCCCGGTGGCATCGACGTCGAAGTGGGCATGGTGGGTCAGAACGTGAGTGGGCCGGGCGCTTCGGAGCGGGACGGTTCGCGGGCCGGCGGCCCGGGCGGGCGGCGGGCGGCGCACCCGGAGGCGGGGCCGGTACCGGGCGCCGGGGCGCGCCTGGTCGGGCGGGAGGCCGAACTCGCCCTGCTCGCCGGGGCATTGGAGGAACTGCTGCACGGCCAGGGACGGGTGGTGGAGATCTCCGGGGAGCCGGGCAGCGGCAAGTCCCGCCTGGCCGGGGCGCTGGTGGAGCTGGCCTCGCGGCGCGGCCTCCCGGTGGTCCGGGCCCACGCCCTGCGCGGGGAGACGGCTCCGCTGCGGCTCTTCCGGGACGCCTGGACCGCCCGGCCGGCCGACAGCGGGAGCGACCGCCCGTTCGAGGACGTCGGCAACCGGCTCGCGGACTGGGCGGCGGGGTACGTCGTGGTCCTGGACGACGTCCACCGGTGCGATCCAGCCTCGGCCACGGCGCTGGTCCGGCTGGTGCGGTCCGCGGCGCCCGCCCCGTTCCTGCTGGCCCTCGCCCACCGCCCCGGGCAGAGCCCGCCCGAGCTCCGGGAGGCGCTGGAGGCCGGGACCCGGACGGGAGCGGTCACCCGGATCGAACCCGGCCCGCTCACCCCCGAGGCGGTGGCCGCGCTGCTCGCCGACCGGCCCGCCACGGCCGGTCCCGGAGCACGCGAGCGGCTCCGACTCCCGCACCACGCGGCCGGGTTGTGCGCGGCGGCCGAGGGCAACCCCGGCCACCTGCAGTTGCTCCTCGCCGCGGACTGGCACCCCGACCACTGGCCCGACCGGGCCGGCACCGACACCGCCGGACTGCTCCGGGCCGCGGCACCGCTGATCGCCGAGTTCGACGCGCTGTCGCCCGGGGCCGTGCTCACGGCCTCGGCCGCGGCCGTGGCCGGCAGCCCGTTCCGGCCGGAGGACGTCGCCCGGCTCTCCCGGCTCGGAACGGAGCAGACCCTGGACGCGCTCGCCGAACTGGAGGACGCGGACCTGGTGCGCCCCGCCGACTGGCGGGGCCGGCTGGCCTTCCGCCACCCCGTCGTCGGCCATGTCGCCCACGAGCGGGCCGGGGCGTCGTTCCGGCTGCGCGCCCACCGGCGCGCCCTGGAGCTCAGCACCGGCCGGGGCGGCCGGGCCCGCGACCGGGCCAGGCACGCCGAGCACCTGCTGGGCAGCGACGCCGCTCTCGCCGCGCGCACCCTGGCGGACGGCGCCGCGGAACTCGCCGCCGAGGAGCCGGCCACCGCCGCGCACTGGCTCCGGCTCGCGCTGGAGGCGCTGCCCGACGCCGGGGCGGACCCGGCCGTCCGGGCCGAGCTGGAACTCGCCTGCTGCCGCGCGCTGATCGCCTCCGGCCAGCTGGAGGAGGCCCGCACCCGGGCGCACGAGCTGCTGGGCCGCCGGGCCGGGACGCTCGACCCGCGACAGCTGCTCCGGGCGCACGCCGTCTGCGCCGGCGCCGAACGCCAACTCGGCCGGTACGCCGAGGCGTCGGCGATCGCCGAGGCCGCGCTCGGTGCCCTCCCCCGGCCGCTGCCCGCCCCGCTGCCGGCCGAAGCCGCCGAGCTGGTCATCGAGTACGGGCTGGTCAACGTCCTGCGCGGCACCCACGACCAGGCACGGGCGCTGCTGCGGCAGGCCACCCGGACCCGGGCCGAACCCGACGGCACCCACGAGGCGGACCGCACCGTGCTCCGGGTCCTCGACGCGCTCTGCGTCACCCACACCGGCGACCTGGCGGAGGCCGTCGCCGGGGTCGCCCACTGCGCCCGGCTGGTCGACGCCCTCCCGGACCCACTGGCCGGCCGGACACCGGAGACCCTCGCCCTGCTCGGCAGCGCCGAGCTGTACCTGGAACGGTTCACCGACGCGGCCCGCCACCTCAGCCGGGGGCTGACGGCCGACCGCAGGGGCCCCCGCCGGCCGGTCCTGCTGCACCGGCTCCTCGGACTCGCTATGGCCGAGCAGTGGACCGGCCGGTTGGACGCCTCCCAGCAGCACGCCCGGGACGCCGAGGACCTCGCCCACGCCCTCGGGGTGCGGCCCGCCGTCGCGCTGGCCCGGGCGATCCGCGCCACGGCCCTGGTCTGGGCCCGCGGCCGCGGGTACGCCGACGACGCCGTCGCCCTGGCCGAGGAGGCGGCCGGCTCCGCCCCGCCCGGCCACAGCTGGTGGGCCGCCTCGGCGATCGGCCTGCTGGCCCACGCCCGGCTGCTCGCCGGGGATCCGGCCGGGTGCCGGCGGACCGTGCTGGACGGCGGCGACGGCGGACGGCTGCCGCAGGTCCGGCCGTTCTCCCGGCCGTTCCTGCTCGCCCAGCTGTCCACCGCCGCGCTGGAGTGCGGGGACCGCGCGGAGGCCGGGCGCCTGGCCCGGACCGCCGAGGCGGAGGCCGGGCGGCTCGGCCTGCCCGTCCAGGAGGCCCACGCCCGGTACGCGCGGGCCCGGCTCCACCAGGCGGACGGGGAGCACGACGCCGCCGCCGCGCTCTTCGGCCGGGCCGCGGAGGCGTTCCGGACCGCCGGCCTGCCCGTGCAGTACGCCTGGACCCTGGCGACCGGCGCCCGCTCCTTCCACCAGGCGCACGGCCCGGCGGAGGCGCTGGTCCGCCTCGACGCCGCCGAGGCGGTCGCCCGTGCCCGTGGCGCGCGGCTGGTCGGGGAACGGGTGGCCCTGGTCCGTGCCGAGCTGGCCGCGGACGCCCGTACCGCCCACCCGCTCGGCGTGCTCAGCGACCGCGAGCGGGAGATCGCCGAACTGGCCGCCTCCGGGCTGCGCACCCGGGAGATCGCCGAGCGGTTCTTCCTCAGCCCCCGCACGGTGGAGACCCACCTGTCCCGGATCTACCGCAAGCTCGGCGTCCCGTCCCGGCTGGCCCTGTCGGAACTCCTGCGCCGGCTCGGGTAGGGCCGGCCTCGCGCCCGCCGGGCCGGCGCCGTTCCTTCACCGGCACTGCACGCCGGCTGCGCGATCCGGCGCGGAGCCTCCGCTTCCCCGGGTACACCAGCGCGAGAGCTGTGCACTCGTCCGAACGACTCCCCCGTGTCGGCTTCCACATTCTGTTGAAGTCCCCTTGACGCCCCGCCGGGCCCGACCCTACCGTGTTTCCACATACAGAAACCGTTCTTCCGTATGGTGGAATTCAGGAGATGAGCCCTCCGAGCCACTGCGGGCCGACGCAGGAGAGACCCGATGCCTCGTATGACAGCCGCCCGCGCGGCCGTGGAGATCCTCAAGCTCGAAGGCGTCGACGTCGCCTTCGGTGTCCCGGGTGCCGCCATCAACCCCTTCTACGCCGCCCTCAAGGCCTCCGGCGGGATCAGGCACACCCTGGCCCGGCACGTCGAGGGCGCCTCGCACATGGCCGAGGGCTACACCCGTGCCAAGGCCGGCAACATCGGCGTGTGCATCGGCACCTCGGGCCCGGCCGGCACCGACATGATCACCGGCCTGTACTCGGCGATCGCCGACTCCATCCCGATCCTGTGCATCACCGGCCAGGCCCCGGTCGCCCGCCTCCACAAGGAGGACTTCCAGGCCGTCGACATCGCCTCGATCGCCAAGCCGGTCACCAAGGCCGCCACCACCGTCCTGGAGGCCGCGCAGGTCCCCGGCGTGTTCCAGCAGGCCTTCCACCTGATGCGCTCCGGCCGCCCCGGCCCGGTCCTGATCGACCTGCCGATCGACGTCCAGCTGACCGAGATCGACTTCGACCCGGAGGCCTACCAGCCGCTGCCGATCTACAAGCCGGCCGCCAACCGGATCCAGATCGAGAAGGCCATCGCGCTGCTCCAGGAGTCCGAGCGCCCGCTGATCGTGGCCGGCGGCGGCGTCATCAACGCCGACGCGGCCGACCTGCTGCTGGAGTTCGCCGAGCTGACCGGCGTCCCGGTCGTCCCGACCCTGATGGGCTGGGGCATCGTCCCGGACGACCACGAGCTGAACGCCGGCATGGTCGGCCTGCAGACCTCGCACCGCTACGGCAACGAGAACTTCCTCGCCTCCGACTTCGTCCTCGGCATCGGCAACCGCTGGGCCAACCGCCACACCGGCGGCCTGGACGTCTACACCGCGGGCCGCACGTTCGTCCACGTCGACGTCGAGCCCACCCAGATCGGCAAGATCTTCGCCCCCACCCTCGGCATCGCCTCCGACGCCAAGGCCGCGCTGGAGCTGTTCGTCCAGGTCGCCAAGGAGCTCAAGGCCGCCGGCACCCTCAAGGACCGCAGCACCTGGGCCGCCTCCACCCAGGAGCGCAAGGCCCAGCTCCAGCGCCGCACCCACTTCGACAACGTGCCGCTCAAGCCGCAGCGCGTCTACGAGGAGATGAACCGGGCCTTCGGACCGGAGACCCGCTACGTCACCACCATCGGCCTGTCCCAGATCGCCGGCGCGCAGATGCTGCACGTCTACAAGCCGCGGCACTGGATCAACTGCGGCCAGGCCGGGCCGCTGGGCTGGACCATCCCGGCCGCGCTGGGCGTCGCCACCGCCGACCCCGAGGGCCAGATCGTCGCGCTCTCCGGCGACTACGACTTCCAGTTCATGGTCGAGGAGCTGGCGGTCGGCGCCCAGCACCGGATCCCGTACGTCCACGTCCTGGTGAACAACTCCTACCTCGGCCTGATCCGCCAGGCGCAGCGGGGCTTCGACATCGACTTCCAGGTCAAGCTGGAGTTCGAGAACATCAACGCGCCGGAGCTGGGCGTCTACGGCGTCGACCACGTCAAGGTCGCCGAGGGCCTGGGCTGCAAGGCGATCCGGGTCACCGAGCCGGAGGGCCTGCTGCCGGCCTTCGAGGAGGCCAAGAAGCTGGCCGCCGAGTTCCGCGTCCCGGTCGTGGTCGAGGCGATCCTGGAGCGGGTCACCAACATCTCGATGTCCGCCGCCGACATCGACAAGGTCAACGAGTTCGAGGAGCTGGCCACGCTCCCCGAGCACGCGCCGACCGCGATCAAGCCGCTGGCGCTCTGAGAACACCGCCCGGCGGGGGCGTACGAGCCGCTCCGTACGCCCCTGCCAGGCGGAACACCGGCGGGGCCGGCGCGGTTGAGCTGTCCGGGGCCGCTAGCGTGTGCCCGGGCGAGACCCCCGCTGCCGATCTGCCGAAAGGACCACCACCGTGAGCCTGTACGACATCCCGCTGCACACCCTGTCCGGCGAGCCCGCCTCGCTGGGCGACTTCAAGGGCAAGGCGCTGCTGATCGTCAACGTCGCGTCCAAGTGCGGGCTGACCCCGCAGTACACCGGCCTGGAGAACCTCCAGAAGCGGTACGCCGAGCGCGGGTTCACCGTGCTGGGCTTCCCGTGCAACCAGTTCGCCGGGCAGGAGCCGGGCAGCGCCGAGTCCATCCAGAGCTTCTGCTCCACCACCTACGGCGTGACCTTCCCGCTGTTCGAGAAGATCGACGTCAACGGCGACGACCGGCACCCGCTCTACCAGCAGCTGACCCAGGTCGCCGACGCCGAGGGCGCGGCCGGTGACGTCAGCTGGAACTTCGAGAAGTTCCTGATCTCGCCGGACGGCACCGTGGCCGCCCGGATCCGGCCGCGGACCGAGCCGGAATCGGCCGAGCTGATCGCCGCGATCGAGGCCGTGCTGCCGGCCTGACGCCGCCCGTCCAGGACAAGGGCCGCCTCCGGGCGGCCCTTTCCCTTTACAGCAACAGCCTTGTTCCGGGCGGGAGTTCGCCCGCCCGGGCGGCCTCGCGCAGGTGCTCCAGCAGGGTGGCGCGCAGGGCCTCGGCGGCCCGGGTGAGCGGCACCTCGTGGCCGTGCGCGACGGCGATGGTGCGGCCCAGCCCCGGCCCCGCGAAGGGTGTGACGGCCAGCCCCGAGCGGGCCGCCACCATCCCGGGCACCACGGCGGGCCCCAGCCCGGCCCGGACGAAGCCCAGCACCGCGTCCATCTCGCCGCCCTCGACCGCGAACTCCGGCTCGAAGCCCGCCGCCCGGCAGGCCGCCAGGGCCGCCTCCCGCACGTCGTAGCCCTCCCGGAACATCACCAGCGGCCGCCCGTCCAGCTCGGCCACCCGCACGGTGCGCCGGGGACGCCGCCCGCCGCCCGGCGGCTCGGCCGAGACCAGCACCAGCGCCTCGTGCAGCAGCTCGGTGACGGCCAGGGCGGGCGCCGCCTCCCCGCTGGTCGGGGTGATGATCAGCGCGAGGTCCAGCTCCCCCGCCGCCAGCCAGCGCACCAGGTCGCGCGAGCCGCCCTCGCGCACCCCGAGCGCGACGCCCGGGTAACGGTCCCGGAACACCCGCAGCACGTCCGGCACCAGGCTGGTGCACAGGCTCGGCGGCGCGCCCAGCCGGACCCGGCCGCGGCGCAGCTGCACCGTCTCCTGGACGGCCAGCCGCGCGCTCTCGGTGTCCGCGAGGATCCGGCGCGCGAGCGGCAACAGGGCGTCCCCGGCGTCGGTGAGGGCGATGTTGCCCCGGGTACGGTGGAACAGCTCGGCCCCCAACTCCCGTTCCAGCGAACGGATCTGCTGGGAGAGCGAGGGCTGGGCGACGTGCTCGGCCTCGGCGGCCCGGGTGAAGTGCCGGGTCTCGGCGACGGCCAGGAAGTAGCGGAGTTGCTGGAGCTGCACACCACCAGGTTAAGCCGCGACGATAGGCCCCGGCTATCGTCACCAGCCGCAGCATGTCTTGGACGCACCCTGGCCGCCGTCCCTACCGTTGCTGCCATGACAACCGCGACTCGGACGGCCCGGCATCCGTCCACCCTGGTGACCCTGTGGCGGTCGACCGTCGGCAAGAAGGCGGTCATGGCCGTCACCGGACTGGCGATGCTGCTGTACCTGGTCGCGCACATGCTGGGCAACCTCAAGGTCTTCTTCGGCCCCGACGACATCAACGGCTACGCGGCCTGGCTGCGCACCATCGGCCAGCCCTTCCTCGGCCACGAGTGGTTCCTGTGGATCGCCCGGGCCGGCCTGGTCGCCGCCGTCGTCCTGCACGGCGTCTCCGCGTACCAGCTCAGCCGCCGGGACCTCGCCGCCCGCCCGAGCAAGTACGTGCACCGGCGCCGCCGGGCCAGCTACGCGACCCGCACCATGCGCTGGGGCGGGGTGATCCTCGGGCTGTTCATCGTGTGGCACATCCTGGACCTCACCACCCTCACCGTGAACCCGGTCGCCGAGCACGGCCACGTCTACCAGAACGTCGTGGGCACCTTCGGCCGCTGGTACAGCGACGTGTTCTACATCCTCGCGGTGGTGGCCCTGGGCTTCCACGTCCGCCACGGCTTCTGGAGCGCCGCGCAGACCCTCGGCGCCAACAACGCCCGCCGCGACAAGGCGCTCAAGCTGACGGCCGACGGCCTCGCGCTGGTGCTGACCGCGGGCTTCCTGTCCGTCCCCCTCGCCGTGATGTTCGGAGTGGTGAAGTGAGCAGCGCCGACGTGAACAGCTACCTGGACTACGCGATCGGCGCGCCGGTCGCCGACACCAAGGCCCCCGCCGGACCGATCGAACAGCGCTGGGACCAGCGGCGGTTCGACGCCAAGCTGGTCAACCCGGCGAACCGGCGCAAGCACACCGTGATCGTGGTCGGCACCGGCCTGGCCGGCGGCGCGGCCGGCGCCACCCTCGCCGAACAGGGCTACCACGTCGTCCAGTTCTGTTTCCAGGACTCCCCGCGCCGCGCCCACTCGATCGCCGCCCAGGGCGGCATCAACGCGGCCAAGAACTACCGCAACGACGGCGACTCCGTCCGCCGGCTGTTCTACGACACCGTCAAGGGCGGCGACTTCCGCGCCCGCGAGTCCAACGTGCACCGGCTCGCCCAGGTGTCGGTGGAGATCATCGACCAGTGCGTGGCCCAGGGCGTGCCCTTCGCCCGCGAGTACGGCGGCCTGCTGGACACCCGCTCCTTCGGCGGCGTGCAGGTCTCCCGCACCTTCTACGCCCGCGGCCAGACCGGCCAGCAACTGCTGCTCGGCGCCTACCAGGCGCTCTCCCGGCAGATCGCCGCCGGGAACGTGGAACTCCACCCGCGCACCGAGATGCTGGACCTGCTGGTGGTCGACGGCCGGGCCCGCGGCATCGTCGCCCGGGACCTGGTCACCGGGGAGATCCGCTCCTACACCGCGGACGCGGTCGTCCTCGCCACCGGCGGCTACGGCAACGTCTTCTACCTATCCACCAACGCCAAGAACTCCAACACCACCGCCATCTGGCGGGCCCACCGGCGCGGCGCCTACTTCGCCAACCCGTGCTTCACCCAGATCCACCCCACCTGCATCCCGCGCTCCGGCGACCACCAGTCCAAGCTCACCCTGATGAGCGAGTCGCTGCGCAACGACGGCCGGATCTGGGTGCCCAAGGCCGCCGGGGACACCCGCCCGCCCGGGCAGATCCCGGAGGAGGAGCGGGACTACTACCTGGAGCGGATCTACCCCTCCTTCGGCAACCTGGTGCCCCGCGACATCGCCTCCCGGGCCGCCAAGAACGTCTGCGACGAGGGCCGCGGCGTCGGCCCCGGCGGCCAGGGCGTGTACCTGGACTTCGCCGACGCGATCCGCCGGATGGGCCGGGAGGCCGTCGAGGCCAAGTACGGCAACCTCTTCGACATGTACGAGCGGATCACCGCCGAGGACCCGTACCGGGTGCCGATGCGGATCTACCCGGCGATCCACTACACGATGGGCGGGCTCTGGGTCGACTACGACCTGCAGACCAGCGTCCCGGGCCTGTTCGCGATCGGCGAGGCCAACTTCTCCGACCACGGCGCCAACCGGCTCGGCGCCAGCGCGCTGATGCAGGGCCTGGCCGACGGCTACTTCGTGCTGCCGCCCACCCTCAACGACTACCTGGCCCGCAACCCGGTGGCTCCCGTCCCCGCCGACCACCCGGTGCTCACCGAGGTCGAGGCGGAGGTCGAGGACCGGCTCAACCTGATCCTCTCCGTCGACGGCGACCGCACCCCGGACTCCTTCCACCGCGAACTCGGCGAACTGCTCTGGGACGAGTGCGGGATGGCCCGCGACGAGGCCGGGCTCAAGCGCGCCCTGGCCCGGATCCCGCAGCTGCGCGAGGAGTTCTGGCGCCGGATCAAGGTGCCCGGCACCGGCCAGGAGCTCAACCAGTCCCTGGAGAAGGCCAACCGGCTGGTCGACTACTTCGAACTCGCCGAACTCATGTGCCTGGACGCGCTGCACCGCGCCGAGTCCTGCGGCGGCCACTTCCGCACCGAGAGCCAGACCCCCGACGGCGAGGCCGCCCGCCGCGACGAGGACTTCACCTACGCCGCCGCCTGGGAGTTCACCGCCACCGGCGAGGCCCCCGTCCTCCACCGCGAGCACCTCGACTTCGAACACGTCCACCCCACCCAGCGGAGCTACGCATGAACCTCACCCTGCGCATCTGGCGCCAGGCGGGCCCGGACGCACCCGGCTCGATGACCACCTACCAGGTCAGCGGCATCAGCCCGGACATGTCCTTCCTGGAGATGCTCGACACCCTCAACGAGGAACTCATCACCCGCGGCGACCAGCCGGTCGCCTTCGACCACGACTGCCGCGAGGGCATCTGCGGGGCCTGCGGCATGGTCATCAACGGCCAGGCGCACGGCCCCGAGCGCACCACCACCTGCCAGTTGCACATGCGGCACTTCCGGGACGGCGACACCATCGACGTCGAACCGTGGCGGGCCTCGGCCTTCCCGGTGGTCAAGGACCTCGTGGTGGACCGCTCCGCCTTCGACCGGATCATCGGCTCCGGCGGCTACATCACCGCCCCCACCGGCAGCGCCCCCGACGCGCACGCCACGCCCGTCCCCAAGGAGGCCGCCGACACCGCCTTCGAGCACGCCGAGTGCATCGGCTGCGGCGCCTGCGTGGCGGCCTGCCCGAACGGCTCGGCGATGCTGTTCACCTCCGCCAAGGTGGTGCACCTCAACGTGCTGCCGCAGGGCGGGCCGGAGCGCTCCGCCCGGGTGCGCAACATGGTCACGGCGATGGACGCCGAGGGCTTCGGCGGCTGCACCAACACCGGCGAGTGCGCCACCGCCTGCCCCAAGGGCATCCCGCTGCCCAGCATCGCGGCGATGAACCGGGAGTTCCTGCGGGCCGCCCGCGGCTGACGCCCCTCGCCTCGACTCCCCTCGGCTCGCCTCGGCTCCCCCAAGACGGTCGGCCCCTCGCTCTGGTGCTCAGGCGAGGGGCCGACGCTGTTCTCCGGGGCGTGCGAGGGGAGTTCGCGCTCCCCGAACGAGTGGTGGAACGCCGCACGCGGTGCTTCCTGGCGGAAAATCGCGCTACGGTGGTGCTCCGCTACGGGAGGACGGCATATGCCCGAGGTTCAGTCCTGCTCCGGCTGCGGCGGGTCCGGGGGGACCCAGAAGACCGAGGCAACGGTCGAACTGGACGAGGAAGGAGGCATGGTGCCCAGCGTTCACACCTTCTGGTCACCCTGCGGTCGGTGCCACGGATCCGGGACGGTGATCGTCGGATGAGGTTGGTCTTCGAGTGCGTCGAGTGCGGTGGGCACTACCTGCCGCCGGAGGGCATGGTCTATCCGGACGGGCCGGCCTCGCCGGTCTGGTGCTCCCCCTGTCAGACGTCCAAGCGCACGGCGGGCCTCCGGGAGGACCCGCTGCTCGCCCGGGTCGCCCTGGCCGCCGCCCGGGCCGCGCTGGCCCGGCGCACCGCCGAGGCCGTCGAGCCGGTCCCGGCCGGGCGCGCCGACGTCCGCCCGTCCCGTCCGCCGCTGTCCCGGCGGGCGCGCTCCGGACCGGGCGGGGTACGCGGCAAGCTGGGCTGAGCAGCTCCTCCGGGCATCCGTCAAGTACCGCTTTCGACACAGCGCTTGCGCCTGCCACGAGCCCACCGGACTGACCCGCGAGCCGGGGGACGTCGCCGCACCCACGCTGGGCCTGGCGATGTCGATGTCGATGAGGATCTCGATGAGGATCCTGCCTCAGGAGGCGCTCGCCCTCAGAACAGCGCCTCCTGGGTGTCCGGCTCCGGCGGGCGGACCCGCTCCTCCAGGACCAGCCCCTCGGAGGCCCGGCCGACCGCCGGCGTGAGCGTCCAGCCGGTCAGCCGTCGGGTGTCCAGCAGCAGCGGGCCGGAGCCGTCCGGCTGGTCCAGGAAGAGGTGCCGCCCCACCGGCGGGCGCAGCGTACCGGCGACCACCGCGCCCGCGGCCAGGCCGGTGACTTCCCGGTAGGTCTCGGGGGCGCCGCCGGCCAGGCCGTAGCGCTCCACGTGGTCCGTCACCGGGCGGTCCGCGAGCAGCTCCACGGCGTGCCCGTCCAGCAGTCGGTGCGCCCGGGCCCGGGCCTCCGTCAGCACGGCGCGGCGGTGCGCGGCGTCGCCGTGCGACCACCAGTGGTCGGTCTTGATCCGGGACTTGAACCGCTCGCGCGCCATGCCCGAGGCGGCGACGGTGAGTTCGGCGCGGCGCACCGCGGGCAGGCCGCCGCGCGCGGTGAACGCGTAGGCCAGCGCGCCCTGTTCCAGCAGCCGGCTGTCGCCGCGCTGCTCGGCGGTCAGGCCGACCTTCAAGAGGCCCTCGCCGAACCAGGCGAGGTAGAGCAGGTAGGTGCGGCCGTCGTCGAGGATCTGGTCCCGGGCGAGGGCCAGGCCGCGGTCCACGCTCTGGCAGGCCGGGCACTGGGTGGCGCTGCCGCCCGGGTCGACCACCGCGTGGTGCGGGCAGGGCGTGCGCTCCGTCGCCCCGGCCAGCCAGGCGCCCACGCAGCGGCGCGGGCCGCCGAGCAGCCAGCAGACCTCCGTACCGGGCGCCACGGCGCGCTCGTGCACCCGGGCGCCGTGCACGGCGCAGAGCAGGGCCCGGCCGTCGTGCCAGCTCAGGCCGGTGGAGACCCAGCCGGCGGGCCGGTCCGGGTGCTGCGGTGCGGGGACCGTCACGGGCATCCCTCCCTGGAAGCTCTTCGAACCCGGCCAGGCTACCCGGCCCCACCGACAATCCCTCGGGACGAGGGCCCTAGCATCCGTCCATGATCGACTCACCGACCCCGGACGACCTCGCCCTCGCCCTCCGCCTCGCCGTGGACGCCCTCTCCGGTGCCCCGGCGGACGCGGACTGGTCCCGGCCCGCCGGTGGCCTCGACTGGAGCTGCTGGGAGACCGTCGAGCACCTGGCCGACGACCTCCTCGCCTACGCGGCCCAGCTCGGCCCGGCCCGACCGCCCCGCGACCGGTACATGCCCTTCGTGGCGACCCGCCGCGCCCCGGGCGGCCCGAACAACTTCGTCCGCGCCGACCCGGCCGGCGGCGTCCCGGGGCTGCTCGAAGTCCTCGACTCCAGTGGCGGGTTGATGGTCGCGATCGCCCGGGTCGCCCCGCCGCAGGCCCGCGCGTACCACCCCTGGGGCCTCGCCGACCCGAGCGGCTTCGTCGCCATGAGCCTGGTCGAGACCCTGGTCCACCTGCACGACGCCACCCAGGGCCTCGGCCTCCCCTGGGACCCGCCCGCCGACCTCTGCGCCCGCACCCTGGCGCGCCTGTTCCCCGACGCCCCCCGCACCGCCGCCCCCTGGCCCACCCTCCTGTGGGCCACCGGCCGCGCCACCCTCCCCGACCACCCCCGCCGCACCGACTGGCGCTGGTACGCGGAACCGCGCGGCTGACGGGCCGGCGTACGGGCGCGTCGGTCCGAGGGGCTACCGGACGGGCGCGTCGACCTGACCGGAGACCGGGTCCCCGGCCGGCACCACGAAGGCGGGGTAGGTGTTGCCCGTGTCCGGGGCCCCCGTCGCGGCGGCCGGCACCGCACCGGCCGCCAGCACGGCGATCCCGGCGACGGCGGCCACCGCGGCGGCCCGGACGGCACTGCTGATGCTCATGAACTCTCCCCCTGGATCGGTCTCCTGACGATGATCCGCCCGGCCGCCCCCGCTGTCCACCTCCACGACGCCCACCCGACGAGGCGCCGGACGCCCCCAACGGCCGGGCCCCGCAGGGCTCGGGCCGGTGTCGCCCGTCGGGGCGGCGCGGGCGGGGCGGGTGGGCGGGAGCCGCGCAGGTCGCGGGGGCTTGGCCGGGCGGGGCGTCCACGTTCTATTCTGGCGGGCGCGGTCGGCGGTGGTGCCCGGAGGTGGCGCGCGGCGGCCGCGTCGGTGTGAGTGCGAAGGGGTGGCTGGTGGCGGGGCGGCGGAACAGCGGGGTGCTGGCGGTCTGGGCGGAGGCGCAGCGGCAGCAGCAGCGCCGGGAGGAGGCCCGTTGGCGTGCCGAGGCGGCGGAGTTGCGCCGGCACGAGCGGGCCCAGCGGGAGGCGCAGCGGGCGTCCGCCCGGGACGAGCGGGAGGCGCAGCGCGCGTACCAGCAGTCGCGGGAGGCGGAGGTGGCCCGGCGGACGGCGGAGCTGGACGCCCGGGTGGAGGAGTTGCGCGGGCTGCTGGCGGCCGGCCTGGCCGCGCCGGCGTTCGGGCCGCAGGCCCTGCTGGCGCCGCGCCCGGTGCCGCCGTTCGATCCGGGGCCGCTGGGTGTGCCGGTGCCGATGCCGGACCAGGCATCCGCCGCCTACCACGTGCCGCCGCCGGACGCGGCGCAGGCCCGCAACGCCGGGGTGCGCCGCCAGTACGAGCAGTACCTGGCGCAGGCCCGGGTCCGGTTCGAGCAGGACTGGTACGCCGCGCAGGCCCGGGAGGCGGACCGGCAGTCCCGGCTGGCCGCGTACCACCAGGAGTACCTGGGGTGGGCGGAGGGCTTCCGTCGGCAGGAGGAGGAGCGCGGCGCCGGGACGGAGGAGTTGCTGCGGCGGCTTCGGGCGGGCGAGCCGGAGGCCGTGCAGGAGTACTTCACGGCGGGGCTGTACGCCTCGGCGGCCTGGCCGGAGGGCTTCCCGCACCGGCTGGTGGCGGCCTGGGAGGTGTCGAGCCGTCAGCTGGTGGTGAACTGGGAGCTGCCCGGTCCGGACGTGGTGCCGGCGGCCGGGCGGGTGCGGTACGTGAAGGCGGACGACCGCGAGGCGGAGGTGGCCCGGCCGGCGACCGAGCGCAAGGCGCTGTACCGGGAGGTGCTGGCGCAGTCGGCGCTGCGGTTGGCGGCCGAGCTGTTCCGGGCGGACCGGGACGGGATGCTGGACTCGGTGGTGGTGAACGGCTTCGTGCTGGGGATCGATCCGGCGACGGGCCGGGAGGCCGAGCGCTTCCTGTCCACGCTGACCGCGACCCGGGCCGAGTTCTCGGGGCTGGCGCTGGACCGGGTGGCCCCGGTGGAGTGCTTCCAGGGGTTGGGCGGCAAGCTGTCGGCGCGGCCGGAGCGGCTGGACGAGGTGAAGCCGGACCGGCTGCCGGAGTCGGTGGGCGGGAGCCTGGCCGGGCACTTCGGCGAGGAGGACCCGGACCTCTTCGAGATGGATCCGCTGGACTTCGAGGACCTGATCGCCGAGTTGTTCCGGCTGCGCGGCTTCCGGGTGATGACGACGGCCCGGAGCGGTGACGTCGGGGTGGACGTGGTCGCCGAGGACCTGGACCCGGTGACCGGCGGCAAGATCGTGATCCAGGCGAAGCGGTACCGGAAGACCGTCCCGCCGACGGCCGTGCGCGACCTGGAGTCCACCGTGCGCCACCACGGCGCGATCAAGGGCATCCTGGTGACCACGGCGGGCTTCGGCAAGGGCTCGTACAGCTACATCGAGGGCAAGCCGCTGACCCTGGTGAGCGGCCCGGAGCTGGTGGAGCTGCTGGCCGACCAGGGGCTGCGCGGCCGGCTCGGCGGCGGCGCGGGGGGCCGGGCCGGAAGCGGTGCCGGGAGCGGTGCGGGCGGTGCGGACGCCGGAGCCGGTGCGGGCGGTACGGGTACCGGGGGCAGGACGGCCGGTGCGGGCGGTGCGGCGGCGGGGCGGCCGGAGCCGGACGCCCCGCAGAGCAGCCTCACGGTGAGCTGGCAGAGCCGGACGGCCGGCGGGGACCCGGTGGAGCTGGACGTCACGGCGTTCCTGTGCGCCCGCGGCCGGGTGCTGAGCGACGAGCACTTCGTGTTCTTCAACAACCCCCAGGACCCGGACGGCGCCGTCCGGCTGCACCCCACCCACTCGGTGCCGGGCGAGCCGGCCCGGGCGGCCCGGCTGAGCCTGGACCTGCACCGGCTGCCGGCCGCCGTGGACGAGGTGGTGCTGGCGGTGTCCACCGAGGAGGAGGAGCACCCGGCGCTGCCGCTCGGTTACGTGTACGGGCTGGCCGTCGCGGCGGAGTACGGCCCGGGGGCGGGCGGTCCGGCGAAGTGGCCGGGGGCGAACGGCGGCGTGCCGGACTCGGCGATGCTGCTCGGGAGCTTCCGACGGGCGTCCGCGGGCTGGCAGTTCGAGCCCTCGGCGCGGGCGGTGACGAACGGTCTGACGGGGCTGGCGACGGCCTTCGGCGTCGCGGTGGAGTGACGGGCCGGGACTTTGGTCCCGGCCCGACCGGTCGGCGGTTCCCGGGACTTGGGCCCTCAGGGACGCGTCATACCTGAGGAGGAGAACGCCCCCGCCGCACCGCCGGGTCGGCGGGGTCCGACCGTCCGATGGGCATACGAATCGGGCGCGAACCGCTTGGGAGGATGGATCGGTAGGAAAATCCGATTCGTTCCCAGGAGTCCACGTGTCCTTCCCCGCAACCGCCGTCCGTACCGGCCTGGCGGCCGCCCGCGCCACCGGCCTGAACAAGGTCTACGGGGAGGGGGAGACCCGGGTCGTCGCCCTGGAC